>CAZKDJ010000006.1:0-58806 GCA_964551295.1 uncultured Anaerolineales bacterium
ACGCCGCCGCAGAAGGGGCAACCTACGCTGCCATGAACCCCAACGACGTCGCCGAGATAGAGAATCGCGCCCGAGCCGCGTGCAGGGACATCGACGCCGGGATCCAATTGGTGGAAGTGACCTGTCCAACCTGCCCGACCCCGGCATCAGGTGACGTCGTCACGGTGAGTATCAGCTATGACTATGTGGTACTGACCCCATTCATGGATGTTCTGTTTGAAGAAGGCACGGTCCCGATACAGTCTCAGACGACCGAGGTCATCCTATCAGGTGAGCGTTAGCAGAAATCATTTTCGAGGAGGTACGAGATGTTCAAGATAAGGCATCAAGAGCGTGGACAAAGTTTGGTTCTGGTGGTTTTCATGTTGGTCGTGTTGCTGGTCTTTGCCGGTCTGGCCATCGATGGTGGCATGGTGTTCCTTGAAAGACGCCGCATGCAGAACGCCGCCGACGCAGGCGCGTTGGCAGGAGCGCGGGAGTTGGTCGAGGCCATGTGTGATCAGCCCGATCGCGTGGCCGCCGACGTGATGATCTATCAAGCCCTGGTCGACTATGCCCAGGTCAACGGTGTGCAAAATGTCAAAGATATCGAGGCCGTCTATATGGGGTACAACGCCCAAGGCGAGGTAGAAGTACTCCTGGCACCGGATGGCACGCCCTATCTGGTGGGCAACTCGTTGACCGGCGGCATCGGCGTGCCCGATGGCGCGGCTGGCATCGGCGCTACATCGAACATTGAGCACGGGACGCGCCTTATGTCGCTGGCTGGCCAGGACACGTCCCGCGCGTCGGCTTACGCCGAGGCCATGACCGGCCCTCTCCTCACCGGAGGTGGGTTGAGGCCGTTCGGGGTGCCCGTCCAGCTCATGCAGACGATAAAAGAAGGTTCGTCGTTCAATGTCGTGTTCAAGAACGACGGCGGCACCATTCACTGGGTCGCCCAGAACGGACAGGATACCGAAGCCCAGCACCGAGGCTGGATGAATTTTGCCTACATGTGGAACGTGGGCGAGGATCCAGATTTCGGCCGCGCCATAGACGATGGCATCGGCGCCTCGCAGTTGAAAGCGTGGATGGAAGCCGGGTGGAACAGTCCGATTTACGGCGGGGATTTCATCCACGCCAAGCCCGGCACCAACTCGAGCGCCGTCTGCAAAGCGCCTGAAAACGAGGTCTTTTACATCCCCATCTACGACGCGATCCCAGAGTGCGAGACACAGGTCTACGATCCCAAGCCCGAGTGCCCGACACAGGGCGGCGGCTACGTCTTTCACATCGTCGGCTTTGCCGGGTTAAAGATCACCGAGTGCAATCAAGGCAAAGGCAAGATCACCGCCGAACTGGTCGATACGATCGTAGGCCAGGGCGTGCCGGCTCCGAGCGATGGGTATGGCAGCAACGTGTGCGAAGACTCGAACACCATGGTCGTGGCTCTTGTAGAGTAAAGCCGCCGGCATACTGCCGATCTCGTGCTCTCCTCCGGTGTCGCCGTGGCGCTGGTTCCTGTAGCGGGCCAGCGCCACGGCCGCGCCCGCTGATTCCCACTACATTTTGACAAAATCGTCCTCTTCACCTATACTAACTTCCGTTTACCACATTAGGGGAGGTGCCCACGCCCCCACTTTAGGAGAAGAGGGAGGAAAAAATGCTCAAGTACAAACTGTCTATACCCATACTACTCGCCGCAGCCCTGGCGCTCGGGGGCTGCCAATGTGGCGGCCTGCCAAGAGGAGGAAAATGCCTGGGCACCGCTAAGGACGCCATCGTCGACCTCGAATGCCGCGAGGTCACCATCGCCGTCGAGAACGCCTACCTGCCCTTCAACTACATCGCCCCCGACACAGGTGAACCCGCCGGCTGGGACTATGACGCCTGGGACGAGATCTGCACCCGGCTGCACTGCCAGCCCGTCTACACCGAGGCCGCCTGGGAGGGCATGATCCAGGCTGTAGCCGACGGCCAGTTCGACGCCGCCGCCGATGGCATCACCATCACCGAGGATCGCGCCGAGATTGTCGATTTTTCCGACGGCTACATCAACATCGACCAGCGCTTGCTGGTCCGCAAGGACGAGGACCGCATCAACAGCATCGAGGACATCGTCAACGACGAGGGCCTCAAGCTCGGCACGCAGACCGGCACCACTAACTACGAGACGGCCGCCAAGTTTTTGCCGGAGGAGCGCATCCAGGCCTTTGAGCAGTTCCCATTCGCCGTGCAAGCCCTCATCGTCGGCGATATCGACGCGGTCATCATCGACGAGGTCGCCGGACAGGGCTACCTGGGGGAGAACGCCGACGAGCTAAAGCTGGTTGGCCCCTCCATGTCGAGTGACGAACTGGGCTTTATCTATCCCAAGGGCAGCGACCTGGTCGATCCGGTAGACAAGGCAATCAACGCAATGAAGGCAGACGGCTTCCTCGAGGAGCTCAACCTCCAGTACTTTGGCCCGAACTTTACGATCACGTACGACGACCTAGAATAAAGTCCACCTCTCAGTCCGATAGACAATGGGACCGGTGTGCAGAATTCAAACGTTCTGCACACCGGTCTGTGTAGCACGAGAGGAATTATTGTGGCCGATCATCCATCCCTGTCACCGACGGAAGAGAGTCTCCCGATAGAACTGCGCAAGGATCCAATGGCCAAGCGCCTATCCAGGTTTCCCTGGTGGTTCCTGACGATGATCCTGATCGCCCTCTGGACAGCATACATCATTTACAGCAGAGAGAATTACAGCAAGGCCTTTGAGCGCATCATCCGGGGCCTGGGCACGACAATCATCACGGCACTCGTGGCTTATGGGGTCGCGCTGGTGTTTGGCCTGCTGGCCGGGTTGGGCCGCATCTCGCGCAACGTGGTGCTCAACAACCTGGCCACGCTGTACGTCGAGCTCATCCGCGGCATCCCCATGCTGGTGTTGATATTCTTCATCGCGCTGGTAGGCGTGCCGACGGTGGTCGACGCCGTCAACGGGCTGGGAGGTTGGTTGAACGATCTGGGATTGACGGCGGTCGGTGGCATCTTGTCCAGGGTCAACAACCAGGCCGTGTCGATGAGCGTGAGGGCCGTGATCGCCCTGGCCGTCACCTACGGGGCGTTCCTGGCCGAGATATTCCGGGCCGGCATTCAATCCATCGGGCGCGGGCAGACGGAGGCCGCCCGGTCGCTGGGTATGAGCACCGGGCAGGCAATGCGCTACGTCATCCTACCGCAGGCAGTCCGCAACGTCCTGCCCGCGCTGGGCAACGATTTCGTGGCCATGGTCAAAGACTCCTCGTTGGTGTCCGTCCTGGCTGTGCGGGATATCACACAGGTGGCCCGGTTGTACGCCGGCAGCACGTTCCGCTTTCGCGAGGCATACGTCACCCTCTCCGTGCTCTACCTGACCATGACGGTCGCGCTCTCCTTGCTGATACAGCTTGTTGAAAGAAGGTTGCGCCGACATGCCCGATAACATTATCGAGATCAGAGATCTCCACAAGCACTTTGGCGACGTCCGGGCGCTCAACGGCATCAGTCTGACGGTTGAGCGCGGCAGCGTCGTCGTCGTGATCGGGCCCAGCGGCTCCGGCAAGTCGACCCTTCTGCGCTGCATCAATCACCTCGAAACACCGACCAGCGGAGAGGTGTGGATAGACGGCAAGCGTCTGACGACCAACGCCAAGCAGCTCAACGCCGTCCGCGCCGAGATCGGTATGGTGTTCCAACTGTTTAACCTTTTCCCACACCTCACCGTCATGGAGAACGTCACGCTGGCTCAGCGTGTGGTACGCAAGCGACCGCAGGAAGAGGCCCAAGAGATCGCCATGCAACAATTGGAGCACGTGGGCATCCCCGAAAAGGCGAACGCCTATCCTGAGCAGCTATCGGGTGGGCAACAGCAACGCGTGGCGATTGCGCGGGCACTGGCGATGAACCCCAAGATCATGCTCTTCGACGAGCCCACCTCCGCCCTCGACCCGGAGATGATCCGCGAGGTGTTGGACGTGATGCTCACGCTGGCCAAGGAAGGCATGACCATGGTGGTCGTCTCCCACGAGATGGGGTTCACCCGGGCGGCAGCCGACAGCGTCATCCTCATGGACGAGGGTCTGATCGTCGAGGACACCACGCCGGAGGAACTGTTCACCGCGCCCAAGCACGAGCGAACCAAGCTTTTCTTGAGCCAGATTCTGCACCACACGGACTGAGGCTTAAGAGGAACACTTTGAGATGGCAGGACAGATCGAATCCTTGCTAGAAAAGGGCATCCAGGCAGCACAGGACAAGGACAAAAAACGGGCCCAGGATATCCTCACCCACGTTATCGAGATCGATCAATACAACGAAAAAGCCTGGCTGTGGCTCAACTCCGTCGTTGACACGCCGGCCGATAAAAAAATCTGCCTGGAGAACACTCTGCTCATCAACCCCGACAACACCTACGCGGCCATGGGGCTCCAGCACATCCGGCAGCAGGACGAATACTCCCCTCCCTCGGTGCTGCCGCGCCTGACCGGCGAGCGAACGCCACGGGAATCGAAGCGGACCACATCAGAGCCGGTCGCTACCCCACCCAACGTGCGCGTATGCCCACGCTGCGGGTTTCACAATCCCGGTTGGGCCTATCTGTGCGACCGCTGTGGCACTGACATGCGGCAGGAGAGCTTGAAACAGGTCCTGAGCGAGGCATCCCGGCCACGCAGGCGCTATCCCTTTACCTTGGTAGAGGCGTGGGGTGGCGCTTTCGTGTTCAATGGCTCCTACGCCTTCGGGGCAGAAGTCACTCTGGCATCGTGGGGACGCAGCATCGCAGCCCTGACCATCACGGCAGTACTCGCTTCGGCGATTCGAATCGTCTCTGCCATCATCGTGCCCGTTTTGGGAGGGGAATACGACTTGCGCGGACAATTCGCCAGCGACGCTCCCGAGTGGGGAAAACAAACCCTCCTGCTCGCCTTGGCCATGGGACTGGCATGGATAGCGGCCTCCCTGCTGACCTGGGCCGGGGCCAGCTTGCTGGGAGGCAAACAGAACCTCAAGACACACGCGCATCTCATCATCGTGGCGATTTCAGCCTGGACGCTGTTGGCAGCAATAGTCGCCGCAATGATCATCTTGACCCCCCACCTGTTGGCCCAGGCGAGCGCCCTGGACCTACCTGAGTGGATATCCAACGGTATCGCCATAGCCGTGGGGGTGATCGGCTTCATCTGGCTGGCACAGGCCACCCGCGAGGCGCACGATCTATCAGCAATCCGTGGAATTTTGGCAACGGTGCTCGCAGCGGTCTTGGGCGTGATCCTCTTCTTTGGCCTCGACTATATCACCGGCAGCCTGTTCGCCGATTCTGTCGCCAAGCCGTTGCTGGTTTTCTTTCTACCCTGGCTTGGGTAGCCCGATACGCCGACACTATCGATCGTCCGCCAGCCACTTGGACACCAGTGTTTCCATCGTTCCATCCACCTCCATATCCGCCAGCGCCCCCTCGACTGCGCGCAACAGGCGCGGGCTGTCCCCAGAAACAGCCACCGCATAAGGCTCAGAGACCACCGGTAGGCCTGCAATGACCAACGCGCCACCTGCCCCAAATTGTAGTGCAGAGACGTGATCCACCAACGCCGCATCGGTCTTCCCGGCCTCGACTGCGGCCAACGCCTCGGCGGTTGTCTGATAGGGTACCACCTCGAGTTCCGCCAGCCTGCGCGCCCACTTGCGCGCCTCCTGGTCGCCGCGCGTACCAAATTCCACCGCCAGCGCACGCCCCCCCAGGTCGGACATCGCCGTGACATCGGTCTCCCCCGAGTGCACGACCAACACCTGCCCAGCATCAAAATAGGGCACGTAGGCCACGTCGGCCGTCTTGGCCGGGTTGATGACCAGTGCAGAGACGACGACGTCGACTCCCGTCTGCCCGCGATCACCACCCAGCGCCAGTGCGTCGTAGAGGCCATCGGTGGGCAAGTTGACGACGAACTGCACCTCGACCCCCAACCGCCGCCCCAACTCTCGAGCCAGGTCCACGTCAAACCCAGCCAACGTCCCGTCGGCGGAGATGAATTCAAAAGGCGGAAAGCTGGCGTCCATCCCCACGCGCAGGGCCCCCGTCTCGCAAATGCGCTCCCAGGTATCGTCGGATGGAACGCAGGCAGAGAGGCAAACAGCAAATGACAAATAGCAGATGACCAACGACCAACGAATGGCTGTGGAGATCGGAGATTCAAACATCAACTGATTGTACCCACTAATCCCCCGAAAAGCAACTGCACGCTGAGCATGGGTGCAGTTGCACTTGGCAAAACACGAAACGACTCATTTGCACCCCGGCCGCACTATTGCTTGAGTAAGGAAGGTGGGGTATAATAACAGTCGCCGCGGCACGCTGCCAGCGGCATAACCTACTATGAACAACAGCTCCAAAAGCACCCCCATCCTAACTCAAGAGCGCATCGCTGACCTGTGCGAGGAACTGACTCAACTCGCCCTCATGATCGCTGAAAACCGCGAACTCGGCACCTCGATCTCGGAGGAACTCGACCAACGGCTTCCAAACTTGCGGAGCAAGCTGGTAAGCCTGGAACAGGATCTAGCGGGCCAGGAATACGAACGAGAGGAACTGGAAGCCCTATACGGCGTCAGCCAAGCCATCGGCTCCTCTTTGGATCTGCCGCAGGTGCTGAACGAGGTAATGGACCAAATCATTCGCCTGACGGGGGCTGAACGGTCCTTTCTGATGCTCGTGGACCCAGACACGGGTGAGCTGGAGTTTCAGGCTGCCCGCAATATGGACCGCGAGACCATCGGTTCGTCGTCCTTCGAGATCAGCCGCAGCATCGTCAAACAGGTCGCCAGCACCGGCAAACCCATCGTCACAACCAACGCCCAGGTGGATCCGCGTTTCAAGACCAGGGAGAGCGTCATCGGCTACAGCCTGCGCTCCATCCTGTGCGTGCCGCTCAGGGCACGGGGACAAGTCACCGGGGTGATCTATGCTGACAATCGTATCCGAGCAGGGCTCTTTTCCGAACGCGACCTCGGTCTGCTGACCACCTTCGCCGGTCAGGCAGCGGTGGCCATCGAGAATGCCCGGCTGTTCGCAAGCGTCGTCAACGCCAAGGCGCTGAGAGACAACGTGTTTGCCTCTATCATCAGCGGCGTCATCACCACCGACGCAGATGGGCGGATCACGCTGTTCAACCGGGCCGCGCAGCGCATTCTGGGCGTACCCGAGTCATCCGCCATCGGCAGATACTTTTCCGAGGCTTTCCCGGCACTGGAGGGCGAACTACGTCCGTTGGTCGAACAGGTCAAGACGCACGGCGAACCCGTCGCAGACGCCGAGTTCGACACATCACTCTCCGGACGCGGATCGGTCAGCCTGCGCACCAATCTATCTCCCCTGAAAGACGCCAACGAAGAGACACAGGGTATCGCCATCGTTCTAGAAGATCTCACCGAACAACGCAAGCTAGAGTCACGCTACCAGTGGTTTCAGCGCTACGTCTCGCCGGCAGTAATCGAGCGGCTGCCGGATGATCCCCAAAGGCTGAAACTCGGCGGGCAGCGGCAAGAGATCAGCAGCCTGTTCGCAGACATCCGCGGCTTTACGGATTTTAGCCTGCAGTGCGATCCAGAAACCCTGGTCGACGTGCTCAACCAATACCTAGAGGTTGGCGCCAAGGCCGTGCTGGCGGAGGACGGCACCCTGGACAAGTTCATGGGGGACGCCGTCGTCGCCTTCTTCAATGCGCCGCTTCCCCAGGCCGATCACATCCTGCGCGCGATACGGACCGCGCTGAAAATCCAGGAGGGCGTCGCTTACCTCCATCAGCAGCTTCCCCCTTCTTATCGACTGGGCTATGGAATCGGCATCACCGTCGGCGACGCTGTGGTAGGCCACATCGGTACCGCGAAACGAGTGGACTATACCGCCATCGGTCCTAGCGTCAACCTAGCCCGTCGCCTGCAGGAAGCCGCAGCACCAGGGCAGATATTGCTCACGCGCATGGCCTACCAACGCATACAGAGGCACGTCAAAGCCCACCCCCTACCCCCTCTACTAGTTGAAGGCATCAGCGATCCGATAGAGGTATACGAGTTGGTAAAGCTACAGTGACCCCTTTAACTCTTCTCCAGAGCCTGATCACCGTGGGTCTGGCATTCTACGGGTTGCACTCCTTTACCCTGCTATACCTCTATCTGCGTCACCGACGGGAGACAGAGTCCATTCCAGTCGTGGATTGGGACGACCTGCCACACGTGACCGTACAGGTGCCCGTGTACAACGAGATGTACGTCGTCGAGCGCGTCATAGATCACGTGACCGCCCTCGACTATCCCCGCCATAAGCTGCACATCCAGATTCTGGACGACTCGACCGATGACACCCTCCGACTTTCGTGTATGCGAGCGGCCTTGCACCGCGAGCGCGGGGCGGACATTGTGGTTTTACAACGGCCCGACCGCGATGGATTCAAGGCCGGGGCACTGAAATGGGGCCTGTCTCACACGCAGAGCGAGTTCATCGCCATCTTTGACGCCGATTTCTGCCCCCCGCCCGACTTTTTACTCAAGACGATTCCACACTTGGTCGAGAACCCAGAGATAGGCATGGTGCAAACGCGCTGGACGTACCTCAACGCCGACTACTCAGCACTGACCCGGGCCCAAGCGCTATTATTCGACGGTCACTTTGCCATCGAGCAGGTCGCGCGGTGCCGCTCGGGCTTGTTCATGACCTTTAACGGAACGGGGGGCGTATGGCGGCGACGCTGCATCGTAGACGCCGGAGGATGGGAGGATGACACACTTTGCGAGGATTTCGACCTGAGCTTTCGGGCACAGCTCGCCGGTTGGAAATTCCTCTATCGTCGAGACGTTGCGGCGCCAGCCGAGTTGCCGCCCCAGATAACGGCCTTCAAGCGCCAACAATCCCGCTGGTCACAGGGAGCGGCTCAGACCCTGCGCAAGCTGGCGTGGCCAGTCTTGCGTAGCAAGAAAATGCCGTGGATAAAAAAAGTGCTAGGGGTGTTGCATCTGAGTAACTATCTCGCTCACACGCTCCTAGTGCTCCATCTCCTCATCTCGCTACCCATGCTGCTCCTGCCCGGCTCCGGACGTCTGCCATTCGAAGACTTTATCGGCTTGTTGGGATTGGGGCCGCCGCTGGTCTTTGTCATCGCCCAAAAACAGCTATATCCGTCTGATTGGTGGCGACGGCTGCGCGCCTTGCCGATGATGTTGATCCTAGGGGTCGGCATCGCGTGGTGCAGTGCGCGTGCAGCGTGGCGCGGACTGACCCGGTGGGGGGGCACGTTTATCCGCACGCCCAAGTTCTGCCTTGAGGATAAGGACGATCATTGGGCCAGCAGTCGCTACCGGCTAGGGGCCGACAGCGACACCATAGGGGAGATTTTCCTGGCGCTGTATGCGCTGACCACGACCATCGCCGCCTTCGCTACCAACAAATACGCCCTGATTCCCTTCACCCTGACGTACGCCATTGCGTTTGGGGTAGTTGCCGGCATGGGAATCATACAGGGACGCCCTCAGGTAATCCGCTGCCTGCGACCTCAGCGCTAAAGACAGCTCGGCACGGACAGCGCCTCCTCAGTCCTGGGGAGGTTGAAAGCGCCGAATTTCCCGCACCGGCACTTTGATTTGGCGTCGACACTTGGGACATTCCACGTTATAGTGCTTTGCCGACGTCTTTTCAATCTCCTCCAGTGCAGCCGCCAGCGCCTCACGGCTCAGGGTGAACATAAAGCGACATCGCTGACATCGTACCTGCATCGTCTCATCTCCTCCTTCTCTTCAGTGTCTATCGATTCCATTGTAGCGCAGTTAGATCAGATGGACAAGGACAAGACAATCAAACAATCGTAGACCGTTTAGCGCGACACGCGATGACAATACCTACCAGAATCAACATCCCCCCGGTCAAGGCCCAGCATGACGGCCACTCACCCAGTAACCACCAGGCCAGCAACGTAGCGCCGATGGGCTCCCCGAGAACGGCAATGGTAACGTAGGTGGCCGAGAGGTAGCGCAGGGCCCAGTTGAGCGACGAATGCCCCAATATCTGCGGCACGAGGGCCATCAACGCCAACCACAGCCAAGTCCCCTGACGCTGAGGAAGCACAGGCAGACCAGAGAGCAGCACGACGAGAACCAGCGCCACCGCGGCGGTACAATAGACGGGAAACACGTACGCCAGAAGCGAAAGCCGCGACCGCAACCGCCGCCCAATCAAGAAATAACCTGCCGCCGCCACCCCTCCCAACAGCGCCAATACGTCCCCCCACAAGCGGTGAGCCCCCTCGCCCAGATCCCCCAATCCGATAATCACGCTGCCAGCGACCGCAATCACGAGCGCTGCGACCATCCACCGCGACAATCGCTCATGTAGAAGCATATGAGATGCCAACCCGACAAAGATCGGTTGGGTCGTCACCAACACCAGCGACGCCGCCACCGACGTATAGGCTAACGAGGTGATCCAGGTGGCAAAGTGAAGCGCCAGCAGCAAGCCGGCACCCAGGACGTATTTCCACTCGCGGCAGGTCAATGTACGCAACTCCGAACGACGCGCGGTCAACGCGACTGGGGCCAGAATCAACGTGGCCAATGTCAGCCGCCAAGCGGCGATCGAGAGAGAATGCATTTCCGCCTGGGCCAGTCGAATGAGCGTGGCTGCCGTGGAGACCGCCAGCACTCCCACGCCGACGCCCACGTAAGCGCGAACGTTTCGTATCACCCAGACCTCCGTCTTGAGGCGCAAAAGGCTTCTTGACAAAGACGCAAATCTTATTACAATATCGAAGATCGGCCTTATCAGTTGAAAAAGACGGGCCGTCCAAACACCATTATTAGAAATGGAGGCAAAAATGGCATACGTGATCACCAGCAAATGCGAGCGCTGCGGCTCTTGCATCGAGGTCTGCCCAAGCGACGCGGTCTATCAGGTTGAAGGCAACCCCGAATGGCCGACCTACTACATCTTCCCGGAGAACTGCATCGAGTGCGCAGCCTGCGAGGCCGAGTGCGAGGCCGAAGCGATCTATCACGAAGATGAAGTACCCGAGGATCTCGCCGCCGCCATCCAGAAGAACATCGACTTTTTCGAAAGCGGGCCAGGCAAAGATCTCGTGTAATCCACAACTACCAAGTGGACACAGACACTTCAGACAGGCAGTTCCACCACGCGCTGTCTAACCTCGGCCACTACAGAGAGCCGGTTTCACCTCTCCAGGCGAAACCGGCTTTGTTCTTCCCTCAAAGTGACTATTTGGTATAGATCGGGCTGCTAAAGATCCAACCACGAGAACCCAACTTATGCCGGCGGTAAGCCGCCACGCGGTACGCACCCGGCTCGTCGGTGGTGTGCTTGAGATGCGTCCCCTTCGCCTGCGCCACGACCCGCCCGTTGAATATCAACCGAATATCAGCCTCGTGAGGCGTATGGACCTCGAAAATGGTCGCTCCGATGCGCACCAGTTCCTCACCAATCAGCACCTGGTTGGTGCCGCTGCGGGCGAGGAACTGAAAGCCCTTCGTCGGGGCCAAAAGATCGTAGCCCACCCACGTGCGGCCAGCCCGCAGCGCATCGTAGATCAGCGTCTTGTCGTGCTCCAGAAACCCATTCAGCGGATGCTCCGTCAGGATGTGAGTGTTGACGCAGCGAAAGAGATAGTCGTAGGGGAACAACACGCGCTCCAGAGGACCCAGCGAAAAGGACTCCGCATGGGCATCGGCGTTGCCGATCGCGGGGACCCGCTTGCCTTGAGAAAGTAGGTAATCCCAATGACGCAACATATCCCGGAACGGCCCGCGAATGCCCCGGTCCGGGAAAAAAGAACAGTAGACTGCTGCCAGCACATTCCTGGTCACCAGTGCCTTGAACTCGGACATGTAATTCCAAATCTCGAGGCCCACATATCCCGTGACGTCCCAGTCTACCCAGGGGATGGGCTCCTCACGGCCAAATCGACCAGCGTACTCGTAGGGATGTGCCAAATAACAAAAGCCCCCGTGCTCGTTCACGTCGTCGATCAGCGCCTGAGGGTCACCGGCTTGCAGAGCCATCTCGGCGCCGGCGTCATACACCAGCAGGTGATTGGCCTGAGGCTGACGTCGCACGTCGTGCACCTCCTCACCGATCAGGAGCAGCACCCCGCCATAGTATCCCTCCAACCCGTCCACCCACACGTTGTGGTCGGTGACGACGACGAAATCGAGCCCGGCCTCCTCCGCCGCCTGCGCGACCTGGGCATGAAGCGCCTCCCCATCCGAGTAGGATGTGTGCACGTGCAGGTTACCCGCGTATTCATAGACGTTCATACAGTCATCCTTCCCATCGCAAGACCAGTTCCCTGGCCGCACGCACCTCGTCCAATCTACTCACCGGGGCGTGGTGAGGCGCATCGTGAAGCAAGTCGGGATCTGCGCTGGCCTCCTCTGCGATTCGCAGCAAAGCCTCGGCAAAGGCATCCAACGTCTCTTTGCTCTCCGTCTCCGTCGGCTCGATCATGAGCGCCTCGTGGACGATGAGGGGAAAGTAGTTGGTGGGCGGGTGAAAGCCATAGTCGATCAGCCGCTTGGAGATATCCAGTGCGCGCACGTCAGGCGCATCAGGCACGTGCCCCTCACAGACGAACTCGTGCATACAGGTACGGTCATAGGGCACCCGGTAGGTGTCCTCGACCAGGCTCATCAGATAGTTGGCATTGAGCACCGCGTGCTCAGCCACCCGCCGCAGACCGCCCGCGCCCAGCATGCGGATGTAGGTGTAGGCGCGCACCATCACGCCGAAATGGCCGTAAAAGGCCTTCACCCGGCCAATCGACTTGGGCGGCAAGACGAAGGTATAGGCCAAATCGTCAACTTGGTCCACGACCGGGCCGGGCAAGAAATCGACCAGCGAAGGTGCCGCGCCGACAGGGCCGGAACCGGGTCCGCCGCCGCCGTGAGGCGTGCTAAACGTCTTGTGCAAGTTGTAGTGCAGGACGTCGAACCCCAGGTCGCCGGGGCGCGCGATACCCAATAGGGCGTTCATGTTCGCCCCGTCGCCGTACATCAACCCGCCCCGCCCGTGAACCAGCGTGGCGATCTGCTCCACGTGCTCGTCGAACAGCCCCAGCGTGTTGGGGTTGGTCAACATCATGCCGACCAACCAGTCGCCGTGCTCGTCGCACGCTGCCTCCAACGCACGCATATCCACGTTGCCCCGTGCATCAGACGGAACCTCTACCACGCGCAGGCCGCTCATCGTCGTGCTGGCCGGGTTGGTGCCGTGGGCCGAGTCCGGGACCAGGATCACGTCACGTGCCACGTCGCCACGATCCCGATGATAGGCGCGCATCATCAGCACGCCGGTCAGCTCGCCGTGGGCCCCCGCCGCTGGCTGGAGGCTCACACCGGCAAACCCGCCGACCTCTTTGAGGAACGCTTGCAGATAGTACATCAAGAAGAGCGCGCCCTGCACCGATTCCTCATCCTGGTAGGGATGGAGGTTCACAAAACCCGGCAGGCGCGCCATCTCCTCGTTGATCTTGGGGTTGTACTTCATGGTACAAGAGCCAAGTGGGTAGAACACGGTATCGACAGAATAGTTCATCTGCGAGAGCAGCGTGTAGTGGCGCACCAGGTCGACCTCACTCACCTCCGGCAGCGGCAGATCGTCCCGCACCAGCCCCTCTGGCAGCGCAGCAGGCGGCACGTCCAGGTCCGGTAGAACAGCGGTACAGCGGCCCGGGCGGGAGCGCTCAAAGATCAAGGGCTCAGAATGATGCATTCCACCCACCGGACGACCTCCTCGGCAATCATCAACGCCTGTTCGTATTCCTCGCGACTCACCGGCCTTGCGATGCCCGGATATCGGGTGAACACCGCAAAGCGAGTCAGTTGAGCCGCCTCCTTTACCTGATCTGGAACTGGTTGCCCGACTTGCTGGATCAAGGTCAGCAGTTGCGCCAGATCGTGGGTATACGGAAAATCCACACCCCGCCATATGAGGAGCGCCTTGAACGCCTTCTCTACCGCCTGTTGAGCCTCAAAGCAGAGATCCTCGAAATAGGCACCGGTAATATCCGCTTTCGCGATAGCCAGGTTACTCTTGGCTCGTTCCAGCCAATCTTGGGGATCGTTGGGCGGGTATTCAGACACTATAAACCACTCTCCCTTCTCGCAAGGCCGGTGCGATTACCAATGGCGGGCTATCCTTGTACCGCTCGACCTCTTCCGGCGTCACCACGATGACGTCAACCGCCTGACCCAGGCCAATCAGGTTCATATAGATGGCCCCGGTGAGACGTCCCTGGTGGAACTCGCCCTGCTTGACGACCAACAGATCCACGTCGCTGTGGGGACCCATCTCTCCCCGTGCGGCGGAGCCAAAAAGGATAATCTTTTCCGGTCCGGCAACCTGCACGACACGCCGGATGATTTCTCGCAAGGTTTCTTCACTTAGGTTCATTCCTCCACCTCCTCCAACGCTTCCACCAGCGTGTCGATCTCCTCGCGCGTGTTCATCTCCGTCGCACACAGCAGCATGTGATCCTTCAGATGCGCGTAATCCCGCTCCAGGTCGTAGCCGCCGATGATGCCCCAATCTTCCATCAGGTAGTCGTTGATCTCCTTTACAGAACGTGGGCAACGAACCACAAACTCTTTGAAAAACGGTTCGTCATCGATCGCAGTGAATCCGTTTATTTCTCTAATCCGCTGTTGTGCGTAATGCGCCTTGTGATAGCACAGCTCCGCCACCTGCCGCATCCCACAACGGCCCAAGGCGGCCATATAGACCGCAGCCGCCAATGCGACAAGCCCCTGATTGGTGCAGATGTTGGACGTGGCCTTTTCGCGGCGGATGTGCTGCTCGCGCGTCGAGAGGGTGAGGACAAAGCCACGCCGACCCTCGTCATCCATCGTCTGGCCCACCAGCCGGCCCGCCATCTTGCGCACGTATTTCTCGCGGGTGGCAAAGAAACCCAGGTACGGCCCACCGAAATTGAGCCCGGCGCCTAGCCCTTGGCCCTCGCCCACCACGATATCGGCGCCGAGTTCACCCGGCGGCTTGAGCAGTCCCAGGGCAATGGGATCGGCCACCACGATCAGCAGTGCTCCCGCCGCACGCGCCGCCTCTGCCAGTGGCCTCAAATCCCCAATCCGGCCCAGGAAATCGGGATACTGGACAACCAGACATGCCGTCTCGTCGTCCAATCTCCAATCTCCGATCTCCCAATCTCTAATCTCCAAACCCATCCCCTGCGTATACGTGCGCACCACAGCGCGATACTCGGGATGCACCCACGGCGAGATGGCGACCCTGCGCCGCTTCATGCGATGGACATTGGCAGCAGCAATCACCGCCTCGGCAGTGGCCGTCGCGCCGCCGTAATGAGAGGCATTAGAGGCCTCCATACCCGTCAACGCACAGACCATCGTCTGGTACTCAAAGATGGCCTGGAGGGTGCCCTGGCTGACCTCGGGCTGGTAGGGGGTATAAGCCGTGTAGAACTCCCCCCGGCGGAGGACGGCGTCCACCAAAGCGGGGACAAAGTGATGATAAGCACCCGCTCCTAAAAAGCAGGGACCGTCGGCAACGGTGAAATTATCCCTGGCCAGGTTCTCGAGCTCGCGCCGCGCCTCCATCTCCGAAAGAGCAGGCGGCAGATTCAGATCAGGGAAACGGACGTGCACGGGCACGTCCACAAACAAATCATCGATAGACTGAACGCCGATAGCGGCGAGCATGGCCTGTCGATCAGCGTCGCTGTGAGGGATATAGGGCACAAGTCACCTCGAATACAGAATACAAGACGCAAGATACAAGATACAGGATGCAGGATGCAGGATATGATCTTGCCTCTTGCCCCCTGCTTGCTTACTCCTCTTCCTTGGCGACAAAGTCTTCGTACTCTCCCGGGGTCATCAGATCGTCGAACTCGGCGGGATCAGACGGGATAAAGCGGACCATCCAGCCCTCGTCATAGGGGTACTGGTTGACCAACTCTGGCGCGTCCTCCAACTCCTCGTTGATGGCGACGATCTCCCCGCCCATCGGCATATATACGTCGGAGGCAGCTTTGACCGACTCGACGACGCCAAAGATACCCCCCTGCTCGAACGTATCCCCTCCCTCCGGCAATTCTACATAGACGATATCTGAGAGAGATTCCTGAGCGTGGTCGGAGATTCCACAGACAATCTGATCCTCGTCCCACCGCGCCCACTCGTGACTCTTAGCATACCGCGCTTCTTGATCCAGTTTCATCGCTGCCACTCCTTTTCGTAGCTACAACTGACTCGTCCTGCAACCGACATGCTACACGTATTATACTCAACGAACTTTACGAGAGCAAGCGTCGTTTAGCCACTTCCTGCCAGCCGCGATAACCATCCCAGGATACCGCGCGACGGCTTCTCGCCCTGAGCCACGCCTGTCTGCCCATTAACCAAGATGGTATACTGTCTCTCCCCGTGGGAGTAGCGGACAATCCACAGCGGCACGATGATCAACTTGAACGACATGACCGACAGTCGCGCCACACCCGGCCCGAAATCCTCGATCCGCTTACCCAACCGCTCGGCGACCGACGTCCGCACCTTTGCCCGCGCCTTGATCGAAGCGTCCGCCATCGAGATGTCGTACGTCTCGGCGGGCCAATCCGCGAGATAGCCCGGATCATACGGCGCCAACTTATCAAGATGGAAACTGCCCACGACGGACGCCATCTCTTGCGGCAAGGTGTTGCTGGCAGGCGTCAACACATCATCTGCCAAGCGCCTCTGACCTTTCCAAGCAACGTCGATATCGAATGTCCACATCGGAATATAGACGCCGTTGAGGGAGACGACCGGAGCAGCGTCCAACTCTTCCGCCGCCAGCCACTCGAGAGCCGCGCGACGCGCCCGATCCTGCGTCACCACAAAAGGAATCACTCCCTCGGGAGGCACCAACTCGCGCAACTTGGTCTGCTCGACGACGTAGACAGAGGCACAATAGGGACACGTGAACGACAGTTTCTCAGGCCCCAATACAAAAGAGGCGCCACAATCCTGGCACACGTAGCACTTGGTAGCCACCGGACAGGTGTGCCCCTTGGCCGTGGCCAGAGCCAGAACGAAATCCTGCTCGTCGACCGCACCATCGCCCGCCAGCGCCTCGGAGCGCGAATGCCGAGCGCAGTACTCGCAAATCAGCGACGTACCCATCGGCGCAAAGACCATCCGTCCACCACAATTTGGACAGATGAACCGTCGAGCCTGGGCTGGTTGGGGAGTATCGGGCACTTTAACCGGTACGTGGTTCGGATCGACGATGTCGGCTGGATCGAGTCGCCCATCCAGTATGGCCAGCTCGCGTCGGGCCTCAGCGTGCATCGGGTCTGCAAACAAGATCTCTTCCAAGTGTGCGCGCTTCTCAGCCATGTCATCGGTGATCCTGCTTAGCCACAGCCGGGCTTTGATGCATTGCTGGAGCGTGGAATCCAGGCGCAGCGCCCACTCCAGATAGCGGCGCGCCTCGTCGTTGGCGCCGTCCTTGGCCGCCGCGATGCCGCGCACCAACAGGTCGCGCACGCTATCGGACATCCTTACACCACCCTCGGCACCCGGGCCAGGATCTCGGAGACGACCTCGTAGTTGATCGTCCCCAACCAGTCGGCCACCTCCTCGGCAGTGATGGCGTCCTCGCCCTGTATGCCGATCAGCACGACCTCATCCCCGACGCGGACGTTGGGGATGTGACTGACGTTGATCATGGTCTGATCCATGCACACCCGTCCCACGATGGGCGCGCGCTGCCCGCGCACCAGCACCGACTGCCAACGGGTGGGCGCGCGGCGGAAACCGTCGGCATAGCCCACGGGGATGACGGCAATCGTCTCCTCGCCCTGGGTCTGATAGGTGTTACTATAGCTGACGTAGCTACCCGGCGGGAGCATCTTGACCTGGGCAATGCTGGTCTTCCAAGCCAATGCGGGACGAAAACCCTCCGGCAGTTGGACATTGGACGAGGGCTGAAGGCCATACATCGCCAAGCCCAAGCGCACCATGCTGAAACGAGTCTCCGGCAGGCGCAGGAGCGCGGCAGAGTTGGCGCAGTGAACGAGCGAAAATGTAATGCCGATGCCCGCCAACCGCCCCAGCACCTTCAGGAACCGATCCAGTTGCCGGCGCGTGTACTCCAGACTCTCATCGTCGGCCACGGAAAAGTGGGTAAAGATACCCTCCAGGTCAAGGCCCGGCAGGCCACGGATCTCTTGCACGAAAGAAACCAACTGGTCGGGTAGCAACCCCAGGCGTCCCATCCCCGTATCCACCTTGACGTGAATGCGGGCGGTGCGGCGCAGTTCGGTGGCAGCGCGGCTATAGGCGCGCGCCACGTCGGCGTCGTAGAGGGTGAGGGTCACGTCGTGCAACAGGGCCTGCTTGGCCAGCCAGGCCGGCGTGTAGCCCAGGACGAGAATGGGAGCGTCCACTCCGCTCTGGCGCAAGCGTATCGCCTCGTTAACCGAAGCGACACCACAGGAATAGGCCCCGTTGTTCAGCGCGGTGCGCGCGACGGTAATCGCGCCGTGGCCGTAGGCGTCGGCCTTTAGCACCGCCTGTATCTTGACCTCCGGCCCAACGATCTCTTTGACCTGCCGCACGTTATAGGCCACCGCCTCCAGATCGACCTCTACCCAGGTGGGACGGGCGGGGCGAGCGGCCCGCGCCACGATGCCATCGACGCGCTGCACTAACCTGGCGGCATCATCCGGCTGAGCCAGGAGCCCTCTCGCCACCTCCTCCATGCGCGTCTCCACGTCGCCCTTGATCAATACCACATCGCCCGCCTTCAACTTGGGCTCGAGAAACCGCACCGCGTCGTTGGCCGTGTAGGTCACGAAAACTTGTCCGCAGGCAAGTCCGGCTTCCTTGGCCGCCTCGGCGACCCAAGTCGCCCGCTGCCCCTTGGTCACCAGGAGATCGACAAAGGCGGCAGCGGTCTGTCCAATCAATCGATGCCCTTCCACAGCGTAACCACCCAGTTGCGCCATGTCCCCCAAAACAGCGATACGACGCTGCGCGGGGTAATCGGCCAAGGTGACCAGGGCCTGCAGCGCGGCTTCCGGGCTGGAACTGGCCGAGCCATCCAGCAGAAGGGAATCATTGACGCCAGGCAAAACCTGCAGCCGCCCGGCCCCCGGCCGCAGCTCTTCCACCGCGTCCAGAATGTCACCCCAGGGGACGTGATAGGCCAAACCAACGGCGATAGCAGCGAGGATCGTATACGCCTGGTGACGGCCCAAGAGGCGCGTGCGGACATCCGCCTTAGGCGGATAACCGGGCGTTCCACGACCACCAACGCCGGGAAAATGGACGACGAACTGAAGGCCTTCTGGATCAGGCCGCAAGTCAGAGGCGACGATATCGGCGTCGGGACTCAGGCCATAGGTGATCACCTGAGCCTGGGTGCGCTCCCGCATCGCCCGCACACGGGCGTCGTCATAGTTGAGGATGGCCACACCCTCCTGCGGAAGCGCCTCCACCAGGCGGCCCTTCTCCTGGGCGATGGCCTCCAGGCTGCCCAGGTGGGCCAGATGGGCGTGGTTGACCGCCGTGACAACGGCCACGCGTGGCCGGGTCAGCTCGGCCAGGTGAGCGACGTCGTCAAAGGCGTTGCAGGCCAACTCCAGAACGGCGACCTCGTGCTCAGGAGCCAGCGCCGCCAACGAGAGCGGCAGGCCAAAGCGGTCGCTCAGATCGGGCGCATTGCCAAAGACCTGGCGGCCCGCGGCCAACACAGCCGCGATAGCCCGGCTGGCATCGGTCTTGCCGGTGGAGCCGGTGATGCCCACCACCGGGGTATCGTGCTCGCGCAGGACGTGGGCGGCCCAATCAGCAAGGGCAATCTGTGTATCGGGAACGACGATACACGGGGTCGTGCACTCATCCGGCGGGAACTGGCACAGCACACCACCAGCCCCTTTCAGCACCGCGTCGGGGATATAGTCGTGCCCATCGCCGCCCTCGGTCTTGATGGCGACGAAAACCTCACCGGGCTCGATGCGACGTGAGTCGTAGCAGAAAGCGGGAAACGACTCGGGAGTCGAGGGACCTACCAGTTGTCCGCCGGTGGCAGCTAAAAGATCATCCAGGTAGATCATAGCTTAAAAGGCGATAACAACGGGCGGCGCGGGGAACCGACTTCCTGGGCGCGCCGCCCTCAGTGGGCGGTACGGGACTCGAACCTGTGACCTCCTCCTTGTAAGGGAGGCGCTCTAACCAACTGAGCTAACCGCCCAAAAGCACCCTCAATTATAAACGTTTATGCATTCCCCGTCAACGCGCGCTTACAGGCGGGGCAGGACGATCTCTTTCTGCGCCTGGTACTTGCCCTTCTTGTCGGCATAGGAGATCTCGCACTCTTCATCCGCCTCGAAGAAGAGCACCTGCGCGATGCCCTCGTTGGCATAGATCTTGGCCGGCAAGGGGGTCGTGTTGCTGATCTCCAAGGTAACATAGCCATGCCATTCGGGCTCGAAGGGCGTCACGTTCACAATGATGCCACATCTGGCATACGAGCTCTTTCCCAGGCAGACCGTCAGCGTGCTCCGAGGCACGCGGAAATACTCCACGGTGCGGCTCAGGGCAAACGAGTTGGGCGGGATGACGCACACGTCGCCCTGGAAATCGACGAAGGAATCGGCGTCGAAACGCTTGGGATCGACGACGATGGACTTGTTAGACTTGAGCTCGGCCAGCGCGCGGGAGGCCATGTCGCGGCGATGGGTCAGGTACGGCCACACCTGCGACAGGATGTACTGCACGTCGGCGGCCTTGTTTACCACGAGCTCGCAGCGCCCATCGTCGGCATCGCGCACCGAGCCCGTATCGAGCGTCGCCTGCAACCGTTCCAGCATCTGGCGGTCCTCGCTGGCGACGACGAGCGCCAGACCAGGACGCCCCGGCTGGCCGGAGGTCACGTAGCCGACCTGCCCCTTGGCGTCCAGCACGCCCGCGACGTAAGCACACTGCACGTCCGAGAGCTTGGCCGCCGTGATCTCTGGCTGAAAGATCTTGAACTCGTCGGCCACCCGGATGTCATAGCCATAGGACGAAAGTCCGTAGGAGATGACGCCGTCGCGCACCTGCCCATCCACGAACGGTTCGATCATGCGCTGCTCAAGTGCCATCTTGCGAATCCAACGATCAGGCTTAAGGCCCATGTAGTAAACTCCTTGATCAAGATCGAAAAAGATGCAAGAAGCAGGCTTGCACCTTGCTTCTTATCCTACATGCGCTCCGGCGTGCCCATGCCCATGAGGCTCAGGACACGGGCCAGGACGAGCTTGGCAGCCCGGACAAGCATCAAGCGCGTGCGCGTCAGATCGGGGGCCTCGGCATCGACGACGCGGCAGTCCCGGTAGAAAGCGTGAAAGGCCGAAGCCAAGTCCTTGGCGTAGAACGTGAGGTGGTGCGGCGCCAACTGCGTCGCTGCCTGCATCACGATCTCTGGTAGCTCCAGCATCTTGCGGATCAACGTTAGCTCGCTCTCGTGAGTCAACAGAGAGACGTCGGCGGACGCCTCTACATCCCAGCCAAGCCCGGCAGCGTGGCGCAGGATGCTGGCGATACGGGCGTGAGCGTATTGCACGTAATACACCGGGTTCTTGTCCGATTGCTCGACCGCCAGGTCCAGGTCAAAGTCCACCGTCGAATCGACGGTACACGTCAGGAGCATGAAGCGGATCGGGTCCGCGCCGACCTCGTCGAGCAACTCGCGCAGCGTGACAAACTCTCCCGTGCGTTTCGACATGCGCACGTCCTCGCTGCCCCGCTTCAGATTGACCATCTGGTAGAGGATGATCACCACACGCTCCAGGTCAAGCCCCAACGCCCTGGCCGCCGCTTTTACCCGCGGCACATCTCCGTGATGATCGGCCCCCCAAACGTAGACCGCTTTATCAAAGCCACGGTCGACCAATTTATCCCACGCATATGCAACGTCAGAAGCCAGATACGTGGGACGCTCACTCGGCTCTGGGATCACCTGGGGAGAGCGGATGAGGACCACATCCGTCTCCAAATCGGGAGTAGTGAACCAGATCGCGTCCTCTCGCTCCGTAACATAGCCCTTATCGCGCAGCTTTTGGATCATGCGATCAAGCAAGCCGGACTCGTGCAGGCTTTTTTCGTGGAACCAAGTATCGAATTTCACACCCAGCGCAGCCAAGTCACGCCGTATCCAGTCGATCATGCGATCGATGCCCTCCGCCCCCAAAGCTCGGACGGCTTCCTCCTTCGGCAGGACGAGGTACCGCTCACCGTACTTCTCAGCCATCTGCTGCCCGATTTCGGTGATGTACCCGCCGTGATACCCGTCTTCCGGGAACGGCTCATCCCGTCCCAGCGCCTGGGCATAACGGGCATACACACTCTCGCCGAACTTGCGTATTTGTGACCCGGCGTCGTTGACGTAATATTCCCGCTCGACCTTGTACCCCGCCGCAGCCAATATGCTGGCCAACGTGTCACCGATAACTGCATTTCGCGTGGATCCGACGGTAACAGGTCCCGTCGGATTGGCACTCACAAACTCGACCTGCACCCTTTGACCGCGCCCAATATCCCGATTGCCAAAAGCCTCTCCGGCCTCCAGGATCACCTCGACCTGAGTTGTGAGCCAAGATGCATCCAGCGCGACGTTAATGTACCCCGGCCCGGCGACCTCGACCTCGCCCACGAACGCCGCCGACGGCAGATGCTCAATCACCCGCGCGGCGATATCACGCGGGGACATGCGCGCTTCCTTGGCCAGCCGCAGGCAAACGGGCGAGGCATAATCGCCGTGCTGAGATTGGCGGGGACGCTCCACGACGACCCCCGGCGTCTCGAACGGCGGCAACGCGCCGCTTTCTTGCGCGGCTTTTAACCCTGCGGCAATCAATGCTGCAACCTGATCTTGGATCAACTCCGTCATCATCCTCCCCTAGTCAAACCCACAGCAGCCCAGCGCTACGCTCCCCATCGGTCAGCTTCAATTCCCTGCGGAACCATGCCACCAACTGCTCTCGCTCTGCCGACGGCAAGAACGAGCTGTCAACAGCTATCAGGATAGCGCGCTTGATCTGGTCAAACGTCATCCCCATGGTCAACATGGCGACCACATATTCGTCGGTCAGCGTCGTATCGCTGACACTGGGGTCATCGGTATTGATCGTCACCCGCAGATCGAGCGCCAGCAGATCCATCAACGGATGCTGCCCGAACCGACGCACAGCTCCTGTCTGCAAGTTACTGGTTGGACAGATCTCCAACGCGACCCGGCGCTCTTGGAGCAGGCGCACAACCTGTGAGTTCTCAACGGCCCGTATGCCATGCCCGATGCGCTCGGCTCCCAGCAAATCAACCGCCTGGCGCACATTCTCGGCCCCGCCAGCCTCCCCGGCGTGCACCGTTACATGCAACCCTTTCCGATGCGCTCGCCGGAAAACGTCGACGAAGCGATCGGCCGGATATCTAATTTCATCCCCGGTCAGGTCCAGGCCAACGACTCCGTCGTCCAGGTGAGCGACGGCCAGATCGGCGATTTCAAATGCGACGTCCAAACTCACGTCTCGCCGGATCGACAGGATCAGATTAACGCGCACCTCATAGTCACGCTGAGCACGGGCAACTGCGCCACATATCCAGGTAATCACCTCGTCGAGTGAAAAACCCTGCACCCGAGCCTGGGCCGAGGGATTGAAGCGTAACTCCAGGTATTTGATGTTATCTTCCGCCGCGTCGGCCACCGCCTCGTACGCTATGCGTTCCACGGCGTCTCGAGAGGGGTAAAAGCGCTGCAGAAGACGAAATTTTTCGAGAAAACGATGGAAATCCGGTTCGTCGTTGGCCACGGTCACGAAAGGACGTAGATACTCGATATCGTAACTAGGAAGGTCAATCCCATGCTCTCGGGCAATCTCAGCCAACGTCTGGAGCCTCAGAGAACCTTCGAGATGCCGATGCAAATCCACCTTTGGCAGAGCGTGCAACTGCGCCCGCAAGCTAGATACAGTATTAAATTTTCCTTTATCGAAACCTTTGATGCTCGGCATATCACTCGTTATCACTGTGATCAACCGCGTGGCCATATCGATCCTCAAGGACTTGCAAAGAATGACTTGGCACAGCGATGCGACGAAAACACCCTGGACCCATCAGACGGCGATTAGAATGAGCTTTTACAGGTCTGAAACAGCAAGATGCGGTGGGCCGTTATGTGGCCTGGATCCAGGCAAAGGTATCGACAAATCCTCAGGAATCACAGGAGGCTTTAGCTCGAAAGTTCCTGGTTCTCGGTCTGAGGTGCATCAGCCTGACACTTGGGGATTGTGAAATAGAACGTGCTGCCCTCTCCAGGCACGCTCTCCACCCACATCTCCCCCCCGTGAGCTTCCACAATACGCTTGGCTATGGTCAAACCCAACCCAATACCGGGGAACCGCCGCCGCGCGGAGCCGTCCACCTGGTAAAACCGCTCAAAGATTCGCTCCTGCTGATCCTTGGGAATACCGACCCCCTCATCAGAGACGGAGACCTGCTCCATCTCTCCAATGTCCTCAACCGTCACTGTGATGTGTCCGCCCTGGGGACTGAACTTGATCGCGTTACCCAGCAGATTGTCAAACACCTGCTGCAATCTACCCGCATCTCCCTTCACAGGCGGCAGATCGTCTGGTATGTTCTCCACCAAGATCAATTGCGCCTGCTCGGCCGTGGCGGCACAGCCTTGTATTGCTCGCCGGGCCAACTTGGTCAACGAAATGAAAGCTTTCTTGGGTAACTTATCCGCCTGCTGCAAAAACATAATGTCGCTCACCAGGCGTGTGACCGTGTCCGTTTTCTCGATCACGACCTCAAGATATTCCTTCTGCAAATCCGTGAGCGGACCGGCATCACTGGCCAGCAGCAACTCTACGTACCCTTTCACAAAGGTCAAAGGTGTCCTCAACTCGTGCGATACATTTTGCACCATCTCGTCTCTGAGCCGGTCAACCTCTTGCAATTCCGTGTAAGCCTCTGCCAGGTTCCTGGCACGTTGTTCCAGGCTGGTATACAACCTGGCATTTTCTATAGCAATCGCGGCCTGAGCCGCCGCAATACCGATCAAGCGCTCGTCGGCCGCGCTAAAAGCGTGAGGCTGATCGCTGTCCACACTCAACGTGCCAATGATCTTGTCCTGCACACTCAAAGGCACGGTCAACAGCGAACGCACAGAACGATCAAAGAAGATAAAGTCCGCCATCTCCAGCGTATCGGGCACGTACATCGACATACCCTCAGCAGCCACCCGGCCAGCCACCCCTTCGCCCAGACGCAACTTGAAATTATTTCTCCACTTGCTCTTGATGCCCGCTTCCGCTCGAATCTCTAGCACGTCGTTGATCGGATCCAAAAGTGCAATAGAACACGAGCGACACCCCATCGCCTGCTTGAGCGACCAAACGATAGAGTTCAATCTATCCTGGACATCCAAGCTCGTATTGACCTGCCGGGCCAACCGATACAGCGTTGACACCTCAGTCAGTCGCCGCTCGGTTTCCTGATAAAGACGCGCGTTTTCGATGGCAACGGCCAATTGCCGTGCTACTGTAACAATCAGACGTTCGTCAGCGGCGCTAAAGGCATCGTGATACGAACTCAACGCCTCCAGCACACCAATCACCCGATCCCCAACTGCGAGGGGAACTACCAACGCCGAGCGGACACCGGGGATGACTTCAACGTAGCGCGCATCCTGAGAGACATCGCCGATGCACAGCCCAATGCCGCACTCTGCCACCCAGCCCGCCAATCCCTCCCCTGCGGGCAATTCAGGCGGTCTGTCCTGCCGTCCCGCGTCACGTCCAACCAACTCCAATACCCCCCGTTTGTCGTCAATCAGATACACACTCTGGTACTCGAAACCCAGGCTCTGTTCGAGAACGGCGATGACGCGCTCTGCGATCTCCTCAGGAGATAGGGTGGACGCCGCAGCCAGCGACACTTCGTGCAACATGGTCAGCTCTTCCAATCGCTGTCGTGTCTCTTCGTACAGGCGGGCGTTGGTAATTGCGACCGCCGCCTGGGAGGCCAAAAGCCCCAGTATGCGCAACTCGTCTGCGCCAAAAATGTGTGGGCGCAGATGGGCGACCGACATCACCCCCACCACACCCGCAGTCCCCAGCAGCGGGAAGCCGGCAATAGCCTCAATGCTCGCTCCTCGCTCCTCGGTCAAATCCTTTGTCTCCGTAGAGGCAAAGCATGGATGCTCCCGCGCGTGATTGATAACCAGCGAGCGACTGGACTTGAGAACAGCTCGCGTAAAACGGTCGGGTTGCTTCTGCAAGCTCACCCAGGAGGGTTCACTGCGCCACAACGCCGTTCCAAACGTGAGCCGGCCATCTGCCGGGTCGTGGAGAAAGATGTACACGTCATCCGCGCCCGCCAAGTCCAGCACGTTGCGCGCCACGACGTGCAATACCTGCGCGGTGTCGAGCTCCGAAACTACCTGCAGATTGGTCTCTTGCACAGCCGTCAGCTCCGCCACCCGGTGTTGCGTCTCTTGATACAACCGAGCGTTGTCAATGGCAATCGACAATTGGTCAGCCAATGCCTCCATGGCCTCGACGTCACTCTGGTCAAAAGCCCCGCGCTCCAAATTCCGGACATCGAGCACGCCGATCACTTCGTCGCCCCGCACGATGGGCACCGCAAGCTCCGAGCCCACTGGCTTAATGGTCGGCAGGATAGGTCGATAGCGCGGCTCCTGAGCGATATCGTTCACCAACAGGGGTTCCCCCGCCTTGGCCACCCACCCCACGATGCCCTTACCCACAGGTTGCCGATAGCCCCGCCGCATCACAATCGCGTGCCCACCGGCAATGGAGCGGAGCACCACCTGATCAGCCGCCCGGTCCACCAAGAAGAGCGCGATGTTGAAATAGCCAAAGCCACGCCGGATAGAGACGGCAGCCATGTCCAGGATCTCGTTCAGGTTAAGCGTCGCCGTCGCCTGCCGGGCAACCTGGTTGATCAAAGCCAGTTGGGCGGAGCGGCGTGACTCGCCAGCAAAGAGGCGCGTGCGTTCGACGGCGATGGCTGCCTGCTCACCAAGCAGCCCCAAGATGCGCGCCTCGTGATCGGAGAACGAGCGCGGAACATTGAAAGCGACGACGAGCACACCCAGAACGCGCGTCGCCCGTTTCAGCGGCAAAGCAATCAGGGATTGCATCCCGCACGCCAGCCATCCATTGGCATCCACCTCCGAATCCGAGAGATTTGTCAACTCTACGGTCTCGCCGGTGCGTGCCGCACGAGTGATCGGCCCGTTGCCCGTCAGTTGACCGCCAACACAGGCCCGCCCGCCATCCCTGCTCAACGCAGTCGCAAAGGCCAGCCTGTCGTTATCAGCTTCGTACAAATAAACCTCTGCCGCAGCCGCGTCCGTCAACTCCAACGTCGCCGAGGTAATCGTCTCCAGCACCGTCCACAGGTCAAGGGTTGACGCCACTTTCGTGCTGACGGTCTGCAGCGTGCTCAACTCCTTCACCCGCCGCCGAGCCTCCTCGAACAGGCGTGCATTGTCGAGGGCGACACCGATCTGGTCAGCGATGGCGGAGATAAACGTGATCTCGTCGGGGTCAAAGTCGTGGGGTGCATAGCTCATGACCCCGAGCACACCCAGCACACAACCGCGGGCATGCATTGGGACCAGGGCCATTGCCTGAACAGGCTCGTCGCGAAACTCCGGGATAGCTATCGCGGACTCGGGGAGTCCGCCGGACTCGGGGAGTCCGCCAGAATTGCTGCTCACATCGCCAGTGACCACCGGTTGGTCAGTAGACACGGCCAAGCCCGAGAGCCCTTGGTCGGCGGGCACGCGAACCCCCTGGGAGACGAAATCGTGCACGCGCCAACCCTGCTGGGCGCGGAAAACCAACTCGTTCGCATCCTCGTCGAGCACTGATATAGCCCCCGCCTCGACGCCCACGTCCTCCAAGGCCTGTTCCAGAGCTCGCCGCAGCACCTCGTCCACATCCAGCGTCATGCTGGCTGCTGAAGCCACAGCATTGAGGGCGGCCAAAGCACGATTTCGGACGCCGATTTCCTGGCCCATAAATGTGTGCTCCACATCCTGGGAAAGAGCCAATTGCTTCACAGCCATTTGATCCCTTACTCGATCTTTTCCCTCAAAATCCATCCCCAATAATACCACACCAGTCCAAGCGCGAGCGTCACCCCGACGACCAAGGGGACATGAAAGCTCAACAGAGCAAACCAAGGCGCAAGGAGAAAAGCGGGGGCCTCTTGGGCCAAATCCGCGGTCGCCCGAATGACCTGGCTCGTCGCCGCCACGGCGATCAGACCACTGGCCAGCCGAAACCAACGGTAATAATCCTTCATCTTTGTCACGGCACTCAACCGCCGGCTGAAATTGGAGAACAAAACACACAGATAGACGACTGCCAGCAGACCCAACAGCCCCAGAGGTGTCATGATGACCTTCATGGTCGTTCTCCCGTCATCAACTCCTGCAATCGGCCGCCAAATATAAGGAGCAAGAGACCGCCGCCAAATAGCAACGCATCGGCGACGGGTTCTCCGATGAACTCGACGTTGGCAATCAGATACCAGACCGCACCGGCCCCCAAAAGCAACGCCGCGACGACGAGGAAATAGTAACCCACCCGTTGCCCGGACGTCTTTTGATAAAAGTACGCAATGCGCCACAGAAAGATAACCAACACGCCGACAACGATCCACGACCAGATGGCCAATATGCACTTCAGGACCTGCATAGCAGAAGCCCCCTTCCCTAATGTCTCACAAAGGCCTGCACAAAAGAATCCATCATCCGGCGCGGGCTGCCGCTCATGATGCCCTCCCGCCCCTCGAACGTCGCACTGACTTCGACGCCGCGAGACGTGATTTCAAACTGTCGGATGCCCTTGTCGTGATCGCTGCCACGCATTTTAAGGACCAACAACGCCTTACGCACGGCGCTTTCGATTTCAACATAGCGCAGAAGCGTGTAAGAATCGACCAAGAAGGCAAGCGCGTCGTCAGCGCCCTCAGACTCGCCCAGCAGCGCCATGCTCTCGCGCGTCAGAACTGCCGTCAACCCCTCGCGCTTCAGGGAATTAATAAACCCATAGACGATGGAGCGCAAATCGGAAGGAGACTCGCTCAAGCGCTCGAAATGTGAAAGGCTATCCACGAGAATCCGCTTGGCCCCGATCTCTTGCACCAACCCCTCAATCCGCCCGCCGACCTGTTCCAAATCGGCCTTGCTGACCTCCGGACTGGTCATCACGATACGCAGCTTGCCATTTCGCTCCATCTGACGAAAATCCCACCCAAAACTGGCCGCGCTTTCATAGTATTGCTGCGGGAACTCTTCAAACGTCAATATCAAGCCCGGCTCCCCACATACCACAATCCCATGGTGGATGAATTGCATACCCAGCGTCGTCTTGCCTGTGCCTGGCGCCCCCTCTACCAAATTGGCCGTCTGAGGCAGATATCCCCCATGCAGCATTTCATCTAGGCCGGGTATACCTGTTGCTATGCGCTCCATTGGTCACCTCCTTGAATACATCTCGGATGAAGCCGAAGAAGAACGAGGGGCACAGTAATTGACCGTACCGACAATCGCGCACCATATCATCGCATCCCGCGAATGATGTGATAGATCGCCTTGACCCGAAACTGCCGGTCGTCGGATGCCCTCACAAACTGCTCCAGCATCTCCCTGACGTGCGGGTCAGAGGCCAACGAGTAGACAGTCATGCCCCCCAACCGGCTCTCCTCCAACACCCCATCCTGGGCCAATTCGGCCAGATCGGTGCGAATGGTCCCCACGCTACGACCGGCGTACCGGGCGATGTTCTCGGCTGTATCCGTCGTGTGAGGACTGTCGTAGAAAAAGTTGACCAGATCCCACTTGACGAAGGAGTTGACCTTCGACTGTAAAAACTCTAGCAGTTGAGGATCCATGTCTGCCATCAGACGTCCTGTCAGATCGAGTTCTATGTCCTCCATACGCTACCTCCTGTCAACTACTTGCGCCGCCGCCTTTTCTTGCGAGATGTCCCCGACGGCTTGGGGGCTGCAACCGAACTTTGTTGAGCCTGATCCTGCCGCAGATGACAATTCTTATACTTCTTACCGCTGCCGCACCAACACGGGTCATTGCGCCCCAACGATCTTTTTGGCCCAGCCTCGGCCGCCGGGCGAGCTTGTTGCTGAACTGCACGCCGCGTGGCCTGACGTGGCACGCCAGGGCGACTAGCCTGCAGATGCCGCTGCGGCTGTTGGATGACCAAGATCGGCAGGAGCGCAGAGCGCGCCACTTCCTCCTGAACATGCGCCAGCAAACCCTCGTACATATCGAACGCTTCCTTGCAATAGGCCACCAAGGGGTTCTGCTGACCATAGGCCCGCAGCCGGATGCCCTCGCGCAGGACGTCCAAATCGGTGAGATGCCGCACCCACAGACGATCCACCGCCCGCAGCATCAACTGCCGGCCGCGGAAAAGGTGAAACGCATCCAAGAACGCCGCCTCGACCTGGGATTTCACGTCGTCGGAAAGCCGGCGAATGGGTTGAGCGGCCACTTCCTCGTCCGGTTTCTCTCCCAGCCGTTCGACGACCCGCTCGTAGATCATCTGCTGGAGCGGGTCACCGCTCTGGGACAACGTCTCCAGCGTGACGTCCTCGCGCGCCATGCGTCGATACAGCTCGCGTCCATTCGCCTCGTTGAGCTCGTCATAGACCCGCTCGGCGATCTCGAACACCTGGTCCTCGATCTCCTCAGGCGAGAGATCCTTCCATTTACGATAGCTAAGCCCGGTGGGCAATGGGACAAAGGTGCGCAGCTCATCCCGCAGCCCGCGCAAATCCCAATCGTCGGGATCGGGGCCGGGCGTGTGAGCAGCCACCAGACCGCTGATCTCATCACGCACCATGCGCAGCACCTGGTCGTGCAGGGCGGTGGCGCTGAGCACCTCCCGACGCTGAGCATAGATCACCTCGCGCTGCTTGTTGACCACGTTGTCATATTCCAGCACGTGCTTGCGGATGTCAAAGTTGTACCCCTCCACCCGCGTCTGCGCCGACTCGATCGACTTGTCGATCCACGAATGCTGAATCGGTATGTCCTCCTCCACGCCGAACCGGCCCAACATGCTCTGCACCCGCTCGCCACCAAAGCGCCGCATCAGGTCGTCCTTGAGTGAGATATAAAATCGCGAGGAACCCGGGTCGCCCTGGCGGCCCGCGCGCCCGCGCAACTGATTGTCGATGCGGCGCGCCTCGTGCCGCTCGGTGCCCAGGATGTGCAGCCCGCCCAGCGCCACCACGCGTTCGTGATCCGCCCGGCAGTCAGCCACCGCCTGCGACAAAATCCCCGCCCAGCGATCGGTATAATCGCCCGAGATGTCCTGTCCCCGGCGCAGTTGCTCCAGCGCGTGGTTCCAGTCCGACTGGGGAATCTCGGCCAGATCGATCCCCTCCCGGCGCAGCCGCTCGCGGGCCACACCCTCAGAGTCGCCGCCCAGCTTGATGTCCACGCCACGGCCGGCCATGTTGGTGGCGATGGTCACCGCGCCCGGACGCCCCGCCTGGGCAATGATCACCGCCTCCTTCTCATGATACTTGGCGTTGAGCACCTCGTGCGGCACGCCGTGCCGCTTGAGCATGCGCGAAAGCCGCTCCGAGGTCTCGATGGCGATGGTACCCACCAGCACCGGCCGCTGCGCCTCGTTCAATGCCGCGATCTCATCCACTACAGCGCGGAACTTGGCCTTCTCGGAGGCATAGATCACGTCCGTCAGGTCGAGGCGCTTGAAATAGCGCCGTCCGTCCCCGTCGGGCGCCTCGTAGGTGGTCACCGTCACCGGCCCGCCTGTGGGCAGGCCGAGGCTTTCGGAGCGCCCGTTCAACACCCCGGCAAAGGCGACCTCCTCGATCTCGTCCACCGGCCGTTCGTGGGCGACCAGGTCACCGTGCAACGAGTCCCCATAGACGGCGCGGTACTCGACGTTGGTGGGCAGCACCACCACGTCGAGGTCATAGATGCGCTGGAACTCTTCCTCCTCCGTCTTGGCCGTGCCGGTCATACCGGCCAACTTGTCGTACATGCGGAAATAGTTCTGGAAGGTGATCGTGGCGTAGGTCAGGCTCTCGCGCCGCACCTCCACCCCTTCCTTGGCCTCGATGGCCTGGTGCAGCCCCTCGGAGAAGCGCCGCCCGTGCATCAGCCGGCCGGTGAACTCGTCAACGATGATCACCTCGCCGCCGTCGCTGACGATATAGTCTTTGTCCCGCTTGTACGTCACATAAGCTCGCAGCGCGTTATCGAGATAGGCCAGCATGTGCGCGTGCTTTGGATCGTAGATACCCTCTCCCGGCCCAATCTCGGGCATCATCCGTTCCACGCGCTCTACCCCCTGATCCGTCAACGTGACGATCTTGGTCTTTTCCTCCAGCACGTAGTCGCCGTCCGGCTCTTCCGCCTCCACGCTCTCGGGACTGCTGGGGCGCAGACGGTGCACAACGTCGGCAAAACGGCCATACAGCTCGGAGGACTCTTCCGCCGGGCCGGAGATGATGAGGGGCGTGCGCGCCTCGTCGACCAGGATGTTGTCCACCTCGTCAATGATGGCATAGTGCAGCTCCCGCTGCACGCAATGGCTCAGGTCGCGCACCATGTTATCGCGCAGGTAGTCGAATCCGAACTCGTTGTTGGTGCCGTAGGTAATGTCGGCCCGGTAGGCCTCGCGCCGCGAAACCGGGCGCAGGCTCAAAAAACGATCGTCGGAAGAGGGATAGTCGGGATCGAACAAAAAGGAGCCCAGGTCGGGGTTGGCGGCCACCGACTGGATCACGCCCACCGAAAGCCCCAGCGCGTGATAGATCGGCCCCATCCACTGCACGCCCACTTTGGAGAGATAGTCGTTGGGCGTGACCAGGTGCACGCCTTTCCCCGCCAGCGCGTTGAGATACAGCGGCAGCGTGGCGACGAGCGTCTTGCCCTCGCCCGTCTTCATCTCGGTGATGTCTCCCCGGTGGAGAATCATGCCGCCGATCATCTGCACGTCGTAGTGACGCATGCCGATGGTGCGCTTGGCCGCCTCGCGCACCGCCGCAAAGGCCTCGACCAATACGTCGTCCAGCGCCTCGCCATCCGCCAGCCGCTGGCGGAACGCGTCGGTCTTGGCCCGCAGATCGGCGTCGCTCAGCGCCTCGAACGGCGATTCGAGTGCGTTGATCCGCTCGACCCCCTTTTGCAGCCGGCCGATCTCGCGCTTGTCAAAATCGCCGGAACCTCTTTTGAACAGCCCTCTTAACATTAATTTGACTCCATCACATCCAACACCACAACCACTGCGTTCATTATACCCGTAGGCGGCGCAAATGCAAGCAAAACAATTAACAATGTGCCAATAAGTCAATTAACACAACTGCTTGACACCTCACACGTTCTGTGGTAATATATGATTGATCATATATAGGACAAGTATATTAAAGGAGAAGTCTTATGTCATTAGCGCACGCCATCCTTGGCTTTCTCAACTATGGCCCGTTTTCGGGGTACGATCTGAAAAAAATGTTCGATGTCTCGGTGCAGCACTTTTGGCCCGCCGACCAGAGCCAGATCTATCGCACGCTGTCCCGGTTGGAGGACAAGGGTTGGGCAGAGATGGAAGTCATCGAGCAGGAGGATCGCCCCGACCGCAAAGAGTACCACATCACAAAAGCCGGGCAGGAGGAACTGAGCCGCTGGCTGACCACCCCACTCCATCCCAGGGAAATGCGCCACCCAGGGTTAATTCAGGTCTTTTTCGCCGGGCAACTGAGCGACGAGGAAATCCTCGAGATATTCGAGCGCATCGCCGAGAGGCTGCGCAAGCTGCTGGCAGGCTACGCCAAGGCGCCACAGGAAAGCGCTGAGTGCCGCGAGTTGGTGGGCAGTCCGCGCGAAGAATTCTTCTGGATGCTGACCCTGGATTGGGGCATTCACGCAGCCCGGGCCCAACTAGAGTGGCTCGAAGGCGTCATCCAAAAGATCAAAAACAAAGAGCACCCAGCCAACTAGCGGAGGCATAAAAATGAAGATCACAGTCCTAAACGGCAGTCCTAAGGGCATTAAGAGCGTCACCATGCAGTACGTCCAGTATATCCAAAAGATGTTTCCACAGCACGAACTATAGGTGTTCAGATAAGGTTTTTGACACTTGAGTCGCTTTTCACGCCTGCTGGCGGGCCGTTTTGTCAAAAACATTACCTGAAGGTCTATAGACATTGTCCACGTCGCCCAGCGGATCAAAAAGATCGAGCGGGACGAGCAGGCTCTTCAGGAGATTATCGAGAGGGTACGGTCGTCCGACGGCATTCTGTGGGCATTCCCGCTCTATATCCTCCACGTGCACGGCAACTACAAGTGCTTCATCGAGCTGATCTGGGAAAGAGGAGCGCAGGATACCTTCGAGGACAAGTACGCCGCGGCGCTCTCCACGTCGATTCACTTTTTCGATCACACCGCGCACAACTATATCCACGCCATCTGCGATGACCTGGGGATGCGCTTTGTAGGTTCCTTCTCTGCGGAAATGCAAGATCTGCTGAAAGACGAGGGGCAGACCAAACTAGTCGCATTTGCCGATGGCTTTTTCAAAGCGATCGAGACAGGCACTCCTACACCCCGCGTCTATGCGCCGATAACCGTTCGAGAGTTTGACTACACGCCCGGCCCTGAGAAACGCCCCATCGCCGCGAACGGGAAAGAGATCGTCGTCGTGACCGACGCCGAGCCGCATCAGACAAACCTGATCCACATGACCGAGCGGTTCAAAGCTGCCCTCACTGGAAAAGTCGAGGTCATCAACCTGCACAATATCGACATCAAGGGCGGCTGCCTGGGCTGCCTGAAGTGCGGATACGATAACCAGTGTGCCTATGTGGGCAAAGACGGATTCATCGACTTTTACAACGCCAAGCTGAAACCGGCCGACATCATCGTCTTTGCTGGAGCGATCAAGGATCGGTACCTATCTTCGCTGTGGAAGACGTTCTTCGACCGGTCTTTCTTCAACACTCACGCCCCCTCCCTGATAGGAAAGCAGTTCGGTTTCATCATCTCCGGGCCGCTCAGCCAGATCCCCAACCTGCGAGAGATCATGGAAGGATGGAGTCAGATGCAGCGCTCCAACTTGGTCGGTTTCGTGACGGACGAGGACGGCGACATCGACGGCCTGCTGCACGACATGGCGCGGCAACTCGTCCGCTGCGCCGACGAGGGCTACATCCAGCCGCAGACTTTCCTGGGTGTGGGCGGGATCAAGGTATTTCGCGACGACGTATGGAGCAAGCTGCGCATCCCTTTCCAAGCGGATCACAGGACGTACAAGAGACTTGGAGTATACGATTTCCCACATAAGGACATCAGGGTGCGCCTCTTGAACGCCCTCCTCGTGCCGCTGTTCAGAATACCAAAGGTGCGAGAAGAGTTCACCAAGCGCATCAAGGAAGGCATGATCCAACCGTATCAAAGGGTATTGCAGGCGCAGTAGATGACCAAAACACCAAATATGATAGGAGACTGTCAACATGGAAACAACCATTTTCTACTTCTCGGCAACGGGCAACTCATTGGCCTTGGCACGCAGTATCGCCAACGAGATTGGTGGCACTGAACTTGTTCCCATTCCTCAAGCCATAGAAAATCACGTTGATACGAGTGGATCCAAGCTCGGCCTGGTCTTTCCGGTGTATGCCTGGGGTCTGCCACGCATCGTCGTCGATTTCGTAAAGCAGCTTAAACCGCGCGACGGCCAATACATCTTTGCGGTAGCCACATGCGGGGGAACGCCAGGTGGCACGCTGAATCAACTACGCAGAATATTGCGGAAAAACGGTGCGGACCTGGATGCTAGCTTTGTTGTGCGAGCAAACAGCTACCACCCTGCCGCCGAGAGCAATCCGTTGATAACTTTTGTGAGAAACCTCGACAAGAAGCCAACAAAATCCGTAGAAGAACGGCTCCCCGAGATCACAGCCACTATCAAGAACAGCCAAAACCACCCCCCGGAAACCAGCTCCTTTGCTGCCAATTTCGTGGGAGGAATGTTTTATCCGGCTGCGCTCAGCTCTTTTCAAAAAACGGGCCGGGATTACGCGGTGAACGACAAGTGTAATGCCTGCCGTACCTGCGAGAAGGTCTGCCCGCGGAAAAACATCTCTATGGTAGACGACAAACCTTCCTGGCAGGACGACTGCGAGATGTGTTTTGCATGTCTCCAGTGGTGTCCACAAAAGGCGATCCAATACAAAGGCATCACGCCAAGCGACGAAAAACGCCACAATCCTCAAGTCGCCGTCAAAGAGATGCTGCTGAGGTAGCTATGGTAGATCGACTACCCGAGCAATTCAAGACCTAAAAACGCTCACTCACAATTGATAGCTCGTCGTTAGCAGGGCGATAGGCATTGTAGCTGCAAATGAGGTATCCTATTAGCATCCAGGTGTCCAGCATCCTGTGACTGAGGAGGATACATGGCCAGGCATATTGCAACAGCAGCGTCCGTCGTTGTCCTGCTAGTAATGCTGCTCACGTCATGCTGTAAAGAACCACTGCCCTCCGGCGGACCGCCGGAGCCCACGTTTGCCCTCCCCACCACGAAAGGTGGACTCGAAGGACACATTCTCCGCGTGACAAACCTGGACGCCGAAGGGCCTGGCTCGCTGCGCGCCGCACTGGAGGCACAGGGCCCGCGCCTCGTCGTCTTTGAAGTCGGTGGGGTGATCGATTTGGAGCAGAGCACGCTGGTCATCGAAGAGCCCTTCGTCACCATCGCCGGGCAGACCGCGCCATCGCCGGGCATCACCCTCATCCGGGGGAGTGTCCTCATCACCACCCACGACGTCCTCGTGCAACACATCCACGTCCGTCCCGGAGACGCCGGGCAACCCCGGCGCAGCGGCTGGGAACCGGACGGCATCTCGACCTCCGGGACCGAGGCCTACAACATCGTCGTCGACCATTGCTCCATCACCTGGGCCGTGGACGAGAACCTCAGCGCCTCGGGCCCGCAGCACGAGGGCCGCGCGGGCACGTCACATACTATCACCTTCAGCAACAACATCATCGCCGAGGCGCTCGACGATGCCTCACATTCCGAGGGGCGCCACTCCAAGGGCACGCTGATCCACAACCACGTCTCCCAGATCGCCATCGTCGGCAACCTTTACGCCCACAACGACGACCGCAACCCCTACTTCAAAGCCGATGCGACGGGCGTGATCATCAACAACGTCATCTACAACCCCGGAGAGGTAGCCATCTCGCTGGACTATGATCCCCAAGAATACGAGGGACAAACTGAAGAACCGAAACCCGCCCGCTTGAGTATTGTCGGCAACGTGCTATTATACGGGCGCGATACACCGTTCTACCTGGCCATGGTCTCCGGAGTTGGAGAGGCTTATCTGGAGGACAACCTGGCCCTCAAACGCAACGACCGGCTGGCGGCGCTGACCCGCAGGGAACTAACCATCACCGGCACCAAGCCCATCTGGGTCCAGGGCGTGGACATTTTGCCTGCCGAGGAGGTGCTCGACCACGTGTTGCGCAACGCGGGCACCCGCCCCTGGGATCGCGACGCCATCGACGCCTGCATCGTGCAATCCGTCCGCGATGACACCGGGCGCATCATCGATAGCCAAGATGACGTGGGCGGATCCCAGAGACGCCCACGACCTACCGCGCGCTGGACATTCCTCAGACAAATATCGAGGTGTGGTTGACGACGTTTGTCCAAGACGTTGAGAAGTAACGTACGAGCAAAGACAATAAGGCAAGGAAAAGACTGTTAGGAAAAAATGTCAAAAACGAAGCACGTCACGACCCTCGGATTTTGGTCGGCCATCGCGGCAGCCGTGCTGACCGTCGCCTTTGCCATCCTGTCCATCGCTTTCACGCCGGAAGAATGGAGCGACATAGCATCGTACGCCAATTCGTTCGCGTCGATCCAGATGGCCTCGTTCATCCCCGTCCTATTCCTGGCCCCAACGATGGTCCTGCTAATGGTCTGCATTCACTATCGCGCCACTGAGGACAAAAGAGTCCTCAGCCTCACCGCTGTCGCCTTTACCACCATTTATGCCACCCTGATCTGCACCAACTACTACCTGCAACTGTTCGTCGTCCGCTTGAACATCTTGAACAGAGACCTCGAAAGCCTATCGATCCTGGCCATGCCCAACCTGCGCTCGGTATTCTTCGCCTTCGAGGCCATCGGATACGCGTTTCTCAGTTTAGCCACTCTCGTGATTACCCCGATCTTTACAGAAGGAACATTGGAAAACTGGATTCGCTGGCTGCTTATCATCACCGGCGCGCTGGGGCTGTTCGGCGTTGTCGTGGCCCCCTTTGACCAACCCATGCTCATCTTCGCCGGGCTGGGGCTGTGGAGCTTGCTTTTCCCCATCGCGATGGTGCTGATCGGTCTATTTTTCAGAGGAACTCGAGGAAATACAGAAACCCAATCAAATTTGAGGAGATGAAACATGTCCAAATCAATCATCATCATCGGCGCCGGCATCGCCGGCCTTTCGGCCGGCTGCTACGGTCAGATGAACGGCTACGAGACCCAGATCTTTGAGCTGCACGATAAACCCGGCGGGCTGTGCACCGCCTGGAAGCGCCACGGACGCGGCGCGTCCGCCGGGTACACCTTCGACGGCTGCATCCACTGGCTGGTGGGCTCCAAGCAGGGAAGCCCGATGAACGCCATCTGGCAGGAACTCGGCGCGGCGCAGGACCGCCAAATGGTGAACCACGACGAGTTCATGCGCTACAAGGGGCCGGAGGGCAAGGATTTCGTGCTCTACACCAACGTGGACCAGTTGGAGCAGCACATGAAGCAACTCGCGCCCGCTGACGCACGGGTCAGCACCGCGTTTTGCAACGCCATCCGCCGCATGACTGTGTTGGGCCAGATGGGCGATGCAAGTGGATTATTGGAAAGAATCAAGATGATCCTCAAGATGATCCCCTTTGGGCTCACCATGGCCCGCTACCGCAAAACCACGGTAAAAGACTTTGCCCTGCGCTTCAGCGACCCATTTCTACGCCATGCGTTTGCAGCCGCCTTTGGCATGGAAATGTCCGACTTTCCCATCATCGGGCTGATGATAACGCTGGCGTGGATGCACAATAAAGACGCAGGCTATCCTATCGGTGGATCGCTGGAGTTTGCGCGTGCCATCGAGAAACGCTACCTCGACCTGGGCGGCGAAATCCACTACAAGTCGCGGGTGGAAAAGATTCTCACAGAGAACGAAAAGGCCGTGGGCATCCGCCTGACCAATGGAACTGAACACCGGGCCGACGTCATCATCTCCGCCGCCGATGGCCACGCCACCATCTTTGACATGCTCGAAGGCCAGTACTTCAACGACACCATCAAAAACTACTATGAAACCTGGCCCATCTTCCAGCCGATCATCCAGGTATCGTTGGGGATTGCACGCGATCTCTCGCAGGAACCACACTCGCCCATCTACACGCTTGCGCAGCCGATCAGGATCGCCGAAAAGAAACGCTCGCTGCTCACCATGCGGCATTTCTGCTACGACCCCACGATGGCCCCGGAGGGCAAGTCGGCCATTGTGACGATGTTTGTGTCCAACTATGATTACTGGAAGGCACTGGCAGAGGATCACGAGCGTTATGAAGCGGAAAAGAAGGACATTGCCATCAAGGTCATCGAGCAGTTGGAGCAGCATTACCCCGGTATCACCGACCAGGTCGAGGTGGTGGACGTGGCGACGCCGCTAACCTACGAGCGCTACACAGGCAACTGGCAGGGCTCGATGGAGGGCTGGATGCTCACGACCGAGACGATGGGCCAGGCGTTTGGTAAAGGGATGGACAAGACCCTGCCCGGCCTGGAGAACTTTTACATGGTCGGGCAGTGGGTTGAGCCAGGCGGCGGCCTGCCCCCAGCGGCAGAGTCCGGGCGAAAGGTGATCAAGATGATCTGCAAGCAGGACGGCAAAGAGTTCCAGGCAATTACCTAAAAGACCTCCGAGGTTTCTAAAACCTCGGAGGTCTTTGTTCGTTTGTGCAAGCCCCTGCGTTGGGATATAATCGGGCTGTCATACGACAGTTCGTAGATGATTTCCGAGTAGACTATGGCAGGGACAAGCGTATCTTGCACCAACATCACGAAACTGAATTGCAGCGGACTGCTTTGCGCGAGGGAGATTTGCTTGTTACTATCAAAGGACGTATCGGCAATGCGGCGGTAGTATCACACCTGCCCGGCCAGGCGAATATCAATCAGGATGTTGCTTTGCTGCGCCTGAAAGAAGCCTATCACCCGTACTATGTGGCGGCGTTTTTGAACTCGGAAGCAGGCAAGTTGCTCACAGAACAGATATGCACCGGGCAAATCAATCCTTTCCTGGGATTGGGTAATCTCAAGCAAGTACCGGTACCGGTTTTTGAGCCGGAACGGATGAGTGAGATTGGGAACAAAGTGAAAGAGCGGGTGGAGACGGCTTACCAGGCTGAACAGGAAGCCCATCGCCTGCTGGAGAAGGCCAAGCAGCGGGTGGAGGAGATGGTGTTGGGAGACGACACCCAGACCTCGGAGGTCTGACAGACCTCCGAGGTCTAGGACGACAGCAAAAGGAGGGAACTATGCCACGACGTGATGTTGTCTTGTGTCCGGGCGAATACTATCACCTGTACAACCGCGGCCACAACCGGGAACGCATCTTTTACGAGCGCGAGAATTTCCTCTTCTTCCTACGACGGATGCGCAAACACCTCGTTCCCGTCCTCGATGTTGTGGCATACTGTTTGATGTACACGCATTATCACCTGTTGGTGCGGGTTAAGGATCAGAATCAGACCTCCGAGGTCTGGCAGACCTCGGAGGTCTCAACGACGGTCTCAACTGCGATGATGCGCTTCTCGGTCTCTTACACCAAGGCGATGAACAAGCGATACGGCCGCGTGGGCGCGCTGTTCCAGGGCGCTTTCCAGGCCAAACACGTGGATGACGACAAGTACCTGGTACATCTGGCCCGCTACATCCATCTCAATCCCGTGATGTCTGGGCTTGTGGAACGACCGGAAGCGTGGGAGTTCTCCAGTTACCGGGAGTACGTCGGGCTGCGCGAGGGCACGCTGCCCCACCCGGAGATCGTGCTGTCCCAGTTCCCGTCGCCGGAGGCGTACCGTGAGTTTGCCGGGCACTATACCGCCGACGAACGAGCAGAGATCGCCGGCCTGTTGTTCGATTAGTCGATCACTCCAGACCTCCGAGGTTGTGCGACCTTCGGTCGCCTAGAAACCTCGGAGGTCTACCAGACGGCCGGGCGCGAAAGCTCCTGAGAACGCCCGCCTGGCGCCCCCCAAACAACATCACCGCGTTGAGGACAGGAGCGACTTTTTTCCCTCCTCGTCCGTTCACCACTCCTTGTCACGCAATCAATCCCAATTTTGTCCGAAACCTTGTGCATTTTCAAATTCACGGTATAATGCAAGCAAGTAATTACTTGCTTGCAAAAGGAAATGAACGTGAAACGCATTCTCTTTTCCATCGGCATAAACGCCGTCGAGGCGCTGGGCACCGTCACGCGGATGGTCGCCATCGCCGACGAGGTCAGGAAAATTGCCCCGGACGCAGAAATCCTTTTCCGCGCCGCCGGCGCCGAAGCGGATCACGTCGCCAGGCACGGATACGCTTTCGTAACGGGATACAAACCAAACATGTTCGGCCTTCCCGGCTGGTTTTGGAAACTCGCGGGCATCATCCAGGGAGAATGGAATGGGACAGTGCCGCCGATCAAGAATCTGGAAAGCGTCATCCGCATGAAGGGCGTTTTCACGCACGCATACGTCAATACATCCTACACCGAATGGGAAGACCTTGTAGAATCCTTCAGGCCGGACGTCATCGTGAGCGAGTTCGACCTGCTCGTCCCGATCGTGGCACGGAAGCACGGGATACCGCTTTTTTCGACCTTTGGCTTTGTGGGCGACCCTTCCTTCTATTCTGAGCTCTTCTATGATAAACCCCACCCGGACAGGCGCCTGCACCGGCATTACAACCATCTCCTGCGGCGTCTGAACCTGCCAGAAGTGTCGAACAGTCTCGAGCTTTTCGGAGGCTACGGACATTCGGAGAGACTCATTCCCTCCATCCCCGCGCTGGAGGACGTTCCGCAAAACGCCAGGAACCACTTTGTCGGCAGCATCGTCCCCGAAGGATTCTCAGGCCGACCCTGGACGTGGGAGAAGAAACGCCCTCTGGTCTACGTGTATTTGAGCATCGGGCAGATCACGGCGCAACTGGCCGAAACGGTCCTGATTGATGCATTTGCAGAGTCGGATTTCGACGTTTTCCTGGCGGGTGCGGGGCATTCCTATTTCGAGAAAAAAGGAGAGTACCAGATTGGAAACGTCCATTTCCATCGCTACCTCCCATCGGACGAGGTGCTGAAACAGGCCGACGTCGCCATTCACCACGGCGGGCAAAACACCACCCTCCAGTGCATCGAGGCTCAAGTTCCGTCGCTGATCTTTCCCGGGAAGCACTTTGAGCGGCACTATAACGCGAAAAAGGCCGCCGGGTTCGGCTGCGCGCACAACCTCAAAAACGACGACTTTACTGCGGAGAAACTGCGCGCCTACTGCCAGGAACTCGTCGAGAAACAAGGTCTCCGCGCAAACCTTGAAAGGCACAGCCGCGAAATCCGGGAACTGGGTGGAAGAAGAAAGGCGGCAGAGCTAGTCTTACAGGCAAGCCAAGGAGCAGAATAATGTCACCAGAAGAAGAAACCAGGCAACGCATCATCCAGGGCGCCGCACAGGCCTTTGCCCAAAAGGGCTACGATGGCGCGACGACGCGTGCCATTGCCCAGGCCGCTGGCGTCAACGAGGTCACCCTCTTTCGCCACTTTGGCAGCAAGAAGAACCTGTTTCTGGCGATGATCAGCCAGCGGTCGCCCTTGCGCAGCGTCAAAGAGGCACTGGAAAACCAACTCACGGGAGATTATCGCCAAGATCTGCTCACGATCGGCAATCAGTATATGACAACCATGCTCCAGCAGCGCAAAGAAATCCTGATGTCGCTCTGTGCAGCCGAGCAACTGCCGGAGATGCGGGAGGTAATCGCCCAGATGCCCGCTCAACTGCGCCAGGTGCTCGGCGAATGTCTCCAGCGACACATGGTAAGCGGTTCGGCGCGCGAGATAAACCCCCAGATAGCGGCTCAGGCATTCTTCGGCATGCTCTTTGCCTTCGCCATCAGCCAGGGGGTGTTGGAGGGTACGCCCGCCGCGCAGATTCCGCCGCAGGCAGTGGTAGAGCAATTCGTGGACATCTTTGTGCAGGGGACCACAAAATCACAGGAGGCATCAGTTGAGAATTAAGCAAATCAAGCTAGAACACCTGGTCCTGGGCACGTTATTGGCCTACGTTACTGTACACTTGGTCGAAGAATGGTGGTTCGGATTCCCCGCCTGGGCAGAAGTGCGATGGGGGATTCCAGGGTATACGGTGTTCAAGTGGCTGCTGCACAACGTCTACTTTGCCTTCTTCCTCGCCGCAGGGTACGTCGTCTATCGCATCAACCGAGACAAATTCCTATTCGCAGGCCTGGGCATCGTCATCTGGGGGCTGTTGAACAGCATCAACCACATCGTTTTCACGATCATTTTCTTAGAGTACTCTCCTGGCCTGTTCACGGGATTGATCTTTGCGGCCTTTGCCGTCCTCGCGTACAGGCGCGTGCGCGAGATGGAGAGGCTATCGTGGAAAACGATGGTACCCTCTATCCTGGCCGGCCTGTTCTACTGGGGCGCGCCGATTGTGCTATTCATCACAGTGGACAAGATGTTGGGAATCTAGCCGCCTGACCGAGCCACCAGGCTCACCGTGCCGCCTTCATTTTCTCCTGCGCTCCCTCCAGGATCGGCTCCCCGTGACTGACACACAGCGCCTCCGTGGGAAGAGCGACCAGCTTCCGCGCCGACTCCCGCGCCTGCATCACGTCCACAGAGACGACAGGAGGAGAGATCGGCAGCCCTTTCTTTGGACGGTCGTGGAAAAAGATGTCGCCGCAGAAAAGAATCTGCCGCTCCGGCTGGTAGAGGGCGATGCTTCCGGGCGTGTGACCCGGCACGTGGGCCACGCGCGGCCTCCCTCGACCAGATAGACGTTTGGCAAAACCTATCGCATCTCTCACCCCCACATCTTTTACACCCAACGGAAGTATACAAAGTCACGAGACGTGAAACGCGGCATCGCCTCCCAGAAAAGCGAGCAAGATTTGTACAAGCGCCCCGATTTGCAAAATTTTTCCGCATCGTGGTAAAATGACGTACGCTTGACGCAGGATGAATGGATACGCACAGCACTGCGCAGCAGGCTGTACGCGGTTCAAGGAGATCGAGATGTTCCGAGATAGGATAAAGGCCAACTACAATACATTGAGCCCCAGTTTCCGCAGGCTCGCCGACTTTATCCTCAGTCAACCACTAGACGTCGCCCTCATGACTGCCACGGAACTGGCGCAGCAGATGGACATGGACGCAGCCACCGTCGTCCGCTTCGCCCAGACCATCGGCTACACCGGCTTCCGGGAGATGATCAAGGAGATACAACAGATAGTCAAGAAAGAATTGACCGCCTCCTACACCGTCTCCCTGGATACGCCGGACGACTTTGCACTCTTCCGCGGCCTGCTGGAAAACGAAAAGCACAACCTGACCCTCGCCCAGGCTCAGTTGACAGAGCAAGTCGACGCCCTGCTTCCCGCCCTCCTGGATGCTGAGCACATCTGGGTCTTGGGGCAAGGGAACTGCGCTCACCTGGCCGCTCTCTGCGCAGCCTCACTGCGGCAGATCGATCTGCCGGCCACATCCATCGCTCCCGATCCCCTGACGGCAGCCCAGAACCTGAAGCAGGTCGGTGCCACCGATGTCGTAATCGGGTTCACCCTGACCGGCATGGACCTAGAAGTGGCCGATGCAATAGACTTGGCGCGGCAGCGTGGGGCCAAGACGTTCGCTTTCAGCGGCTCGCCGGTCACGGCGGCAGCCCGCGCCGCAGAGACCGCGGTCGTTTGCCCCGGCCCTACGCAAACACACACACCTTCCTTCACCGGTTTAGCCGCCATGATCGTCGTCCTCGTCGGGGCATTCGCCGTCCGCTATCCCGAAGAAGCGGCCGCTGCAAAGGCGAACCTGCACCAAAGCTATCGCGAACTGTTGGAACGCCAGGCCAACACTGCGTCGGAAGTAGACTTTGAAAGTCTACGGCGTCAATTCTGAGAGGACTCTGAATCACCACAGGAGGAAAACCATGTGGAAGGAATTCAAGCAGTTCATCGCTCGCGGAAACGTCGTCGACCTGGCCGTCGCCGTCATCATCGGCGCGGCTTTTGGCAAGATCGTCACCTCGTTCGTCAACGACATCCTGATGCCGCCAATCGGTCTATTGCTGGGCAAAGTCGACTTTGCCAACCTGTTCATCACCCTCTCCGGCGGCACCTACGCCACCCTGAAGGAAGCTCAAGCCGCCGGTGCAGCCACGATCAACTATGGCGTATTCATCAACGCAATCATCGCCTTTGTGATCGTCGCCTTTGTGATCTTTTTGCTGATCAAGCAGGTCAACCGGCTGAAGAAGCCAGAGCCAGCTACCGAGCCCACGACCAAAGAGTGCCCATACTGCCTGTCCGAAGTACCGATCAAGGCCACCCGCTGCCCGCACTGCACCTCGGAGATCTAGGCCGCATAGAAACACCGGGGAGACGCTTCATCTCCCCGGTGTAAATTGGCCTTTAGCGCCTGTCACTTGCCCACGACGAACGATACACCAACCAACCCGGCACCGGAGTGCACCGAAAGCCCAGCCGACAGGCCTGCCAGCATGATCTTCTCAGGACAAACCATACTCTCCCGCAACTGCGCCTCAAACTGTCGCGCGTGCTCTTCCGCGTCAACGTGAACGATGGCCATGCGCTCTACCTGTCGATTACCCACCTTCTCCCTGGTCAGTTCAATCGTCCGCGCCCATGCCTTGCGCTGCGTCCGCACCTTTTCCAGCAGGTCGAGCTTGCCGTCTTGAATGGTTAGGATCGGCCTGACGTTCAACAGGCTGGCCATCCCCGCCGCCAGGTGCCCCACCCGTCCGCTCATCGCCAGGTACTTGAGCGTCGCCAGGGCCGCGTACAGATACGACCGCTCGCCCACATCCCTGGCCTGTGCAACGATCTCCTCCTTGGACGCGCCCGCCTGCGCCGCCTCGGCGGCAACCAGCACCATGAATCCCTGCCCCATCGAGAGGCTCAGCGTGTCCACCACCGTGATATCGCGCCCCGGCAGCAGATCGCAGGCGGCGACGGCAGCAGCGTAGGTAGCGCTGACCTTGCTGCTCACACAGAAGCAGACGACCGACTCGGCCCCCTCGTCAAAGGCAACCTGATACGCCTCGGCGAACTTGCCGGGTGAGGGGGCGGCAGTCGTCGGCAGTTTGCCCTCACGATCCACCCGCTCAAAGACCTGGGCGTCGTCGATGTCCACGCCGGTCTCGAAGGTTTCCTCCCCAAAGTGCACGGTGATGGGCACCTGGCGGATGTTGTAACGTGCGGCGACATCGGCAGGCAGACTGGAATCGGTATCGGTAACGATCGCAATCCTGAGCATGGCTTCTTCCTCCGCAAAAGACAGATCTCTCACGAAACTAACCTTTTCATAAAAAGGCGATGGCGAGATAACAAAACTCGCCATCGCCCCTTTACACAGCTAGAGAATTCACAGCGCATCGCCCTTCTGTATACTAGTTCAGTTGCACCAATCCATTCGATCCACGTTGAGCCAGTAGTCGTGCGTGACGCTCTGCCCATCAGCAGACTCTACAGTGATGGTATGAGCGATACCGGTACAACCCAGGTGCAGAAAATCGAGCAAGTACAGTCGTTCCCAAGTCGTGCCGACGGCGGTTCCATCGTGCTTGATCGTAAATGGCGGTGCGCCACCCGAGATCTCCACCTTAACCACCACCTTGACATTGCCGTCTGGCTGTCTTTCCCACATATACACCCATTCCGGTTGCACAAAGTCCAGCGGACCTGTACTCCTGGGTCGGGGCCTGGGAGTCGATGTAGGCTCGGGGGTTTCCGTTGGCGTCGGCTCCGGCGTATCAGTGGGCCCCGAGGTGGGTTCGTCTGTCGGTTCCGGCGTATCGGTCGGCGGAGGCGCAGACGTCTCCGTAGGTGGTGAGGTGGCCTCCGGTGCTACGGGCGTCACAGTAGAAGGAGCACCTTCAGTCGGAGATGCCTGGCCCGCCGAGGAGCAAGCCGAGATAGCTGTCGCAGTCACAACAAGGATCAAGAAACGCAATATGCAATGTTTGTTCGCCATTCCTTTGCCTCCCTTCCAGTTAATTTAGGATCAAGTACCACGCCACGATGCGCTACGACCACATTGAACACTTACATCCCTAGCCCTGATCATAGTATAACAAATGAACGCACAAATACAAGACGCCCAACCCATAGCTTTCACAGTAAATCGAAAGCCCAAAGCCCCCATACGACCACCAACCCTTGCCATAAGATCAACGGCAAGATTCGAAACAGGCGACTTTTACTCGTAATCCGCTCAGATTCCACTGTCGATTGTACTCACGATTCCGGAGGTTGTCAAAAACAACGCCCGGCATATAATGCACCCATACAAAGCTCGCACAGGACAAAGCATGCTACCAAAACTCAATCTGGTCAAACAAAAGCTCACCCAAGCGCTGGAGGCAGGCAAGGGTGAGGACACGTCCTATGCCATACCTGGATTGTGGCTCGATCCCGGCGGCGCACCCGCCCGATGCTCCGTCAATCCGTATCGCTTTTTCCTGGACGGCATCGAGTGGATCGAGGATCAGCCCCAGGAGCCGCTCATCGCCGGAGCGGAACACGGCGAGTGGTCGCAGCAAGCGGTGATCTACAACGTCCTCGTCCGCGCCGCCACCGGGTTTGACCACGACGGCAATGGAGAGATCAGCACCGATCCCATCGGTGACGGCTGGATGGAGACGGGCACGTTCCTCAAGACCATCGCCCTATTGCCGTTCATCAGGCAGTTGGGGTTCAACACAGTGCACCTGCTGCCCATCACGGCCATCGGCCAGGACGGCCACAAGGGTACGCTGGGCTCTCCCTACGCCATCAAGAATCCCTACCGCATCGACCCGCGCCTGGCCGAGCCCGCGCTGGGGTTCAACGCCGAGACCGAGTTCACCGCCTTTGTCGAGGCGGCCCACCATTTGGGACTGCGCGTCGTGGTCGAGTTCGTCTTTCGTACCGCGTCCAAGGACGCCGACTGGGCCGCCAAGCACCCCGGGTGGTTCCACTGGATCCGGGCCGACGTACCCGACCGCGAGCCGGGTTCGCGAGAAGAGAATGCCTACGGCCCGCCCATCTTTACGGAGGAGGAGCTGACCCGCATCAAGGAACTCGTCCCGCAGCGGAAGCACTGCGACCTGATCCCACCCCACGCCGTCTACCGCGATATGTTCACGCCGCCGCCCCAGCAGGTCGAGATGGTCGACGGGCGCTGGATCGGCACGCTGGACGACGGCACGCAGGTGCGCATTCCGGGCGCCTTTGCCGACTGGCCGCCCGACGACCCACAGCCGCCGTGGGGCGACGTCACCTACCTGCGGCTGTACGATCATCCCGATTTTAATTACATCGCCTACAACACGGTGCGCATGTACGACCGCCGCCTGGCCCAGCCCGAGAACCGGGTCGAGCCGCTGTGGGAGCGCATCGTGGGCATCCTACCCCACTACCAGCACACCTTTGGCATCGACGGGGTCATGATCGACATGGGCCACGCGCTGCCGATGACACTCAAGCAGCGCATGGTAGAAGCAACCCGCCAGATCGACCCCGATTTCGCCTTCTGGGACGAGAATTTCACCATCGCCCAGCAGAGCCGCGACGAGGGATACAACGCCGTCATCGGCAACTTTTGGTGGATGGCCTACCGCCCGCAAAAACTCACGGGCGAGATGCTGCGCACGTGCGCGCAAGAAAGCTACCCCATCCCCTTCTTTACCGCGCCGGAGAGCCACAATACGCCCCGCGCCGCCGCCCGTCCAGGCGGGCTGGCGTACGCCCGAGCGATGTGGGCACTGGGATGCCTCCTGCCTGCCCTGCCCTTCTGCCACGCCGGTTTCGAGCTCGGCGAGACGCTGCCGGTCAACACCGGCCTCGACTTTACATCCGAGGATCTGCCCGACTATCCCGCCGAGAAACTGCCACTGTTCAGCGAGGCGGCCTACGGATGGGAGAACACACCCAACCTGGTCGACTGGATTAGGCGCACGTTGGCCATCCGCACCCGCTACGCCGATCTGGTCACCAATCCCAACCCGGCTACCTGCGATCTGCTGGGGACGGACAACCCGCACGTCTGGGCCGTCACCCGGCGGCGAGACAGACAGGCTACCGGCATCGTCTTTAACCTCGACGGAGAGAACGCACAGCCCTTCAACGTGCAACTACCCACGGCGCGGTCCTCGATTCCTGACCTGCTGAGCGACGAAGAGTACGCGTTGGAAGAAGGCTGGCTGAGGACCGAGTTTCCCCGGTCTCACTGCGCAATCGTGGAATTGTAATCAGACACGTCATTCCGATAGTCTACACCGCATAACTGTGGTATAATTTTGGCACGCTGACCTAAATCTTTGTTAGAAGATCGAGTGCTAACCTAGTGGAGAAGCGCTATGAAAGTACAAGCTTTATGCCTCAAGAATTTTAAGAGGTTCCACAAGTATGATATAGATTTTCGCGATCCAGAGACAGGATTAGCAGAAGACCTGATCGTGCTGGTAGGACAAAACGGCTCCGGGAAATCCACTATACTTCAGGCCATCGCGTCTATGCTAGGCGCTGCCACAGGCCAATTGGAAAACCCATCTGAGCTAGATTGGCCAGGATTCGACCTGAGCCTGGCAAATACTGCCTGGGCACGCCCCATTGGCATTGAAGTAGAAGTCGAATTCAATCAGGATGAAATTGACGCAACGCGAGAGTACTTCGCAAGCACTGACATGAGCAAAGACCATGACAAGTTTCCTCCTGGAGAGAGCACTGTTATCACGTTACACTATGATCCAGAAGATGCCAGGGTAAAAGCTCCCAAGTCCACGGAGTTCTTCCAGTTCCATGGTCGTCGCTACGCCCGGATGATTTTCAAGCAGGTGCAAAATGGCGCGCGCTTATTTGATCGAGTAGGTGGTGTGTTTTGGTACACTGAACACCGAACTACAAACAGCCTAACTCCAATGGAAGGCAATGGGCAGATCATCAAACTTGATGATATGGACTTACTGCGCCGACGTATGGCAGACTGGTTCAATTTCCACGAGCGCGTACAACGCGAAGAATACAAACTACGTCCAGGACAATGTGACTTCTTTGCCGATATCGAACGTGCATACCAAACCATCTTTCCTGGACGGCGATTCGAAGGGCCTGTGCCGCGTACAGAGATGGAAGAAATCTTGGCTGAACCTTGGTTTTACGTATTTGATGGACAACATCAATATGAACTAAGTGAGATTTCAGGAGGAGAGAGGGCCGTTTTTCCTCTCATTTTCGACTTTGCTTACCGGACACCCAACAATTCAATCATTCTAATCGACGAACTGGAGTTACATCTACATCCGCCACTTCAACAAGGGCTACTAAAGGCTCTGCGTAGTTTAGGAGAAAACAACCAGTTCATCATCACCACCCACTCCGAGGCAGTTACCTCTATTATCCCTGAAGAGTCCATCCGCCGGCTGTGAGGTACACCGATGGCACACGTCACTGACCCAGCTTTGCACATCGTTTTCTGTGAAGGCCGACCCGGCAGCTTGGACGATCTCCTGCTAGCACATATTTCGCCTGTAGGACGTGTGCTGGTCAAACCCCTTGGTGGAAAGCATGGTATGAGAGCCTACATCGAGGGCTATTTGGACACCTACTCTGCCGACGCCCAACCAAGTTACCTGGGTTTTCGTGACCGCGACTTTGATATTGAGCCTCCTGATCAGCATCAACTCATCCGCTTGCATGGAGGAAAACCTATTTGGCTCAGTCACCGAGCTGCCGTCGAGAACTACCTAATCGATGCTGATTTGATCAATCAGTATTGGGTAGAACGAGAGAACACGCCCAGATGGGCTCACGGTCCTGCACTGTCCACAGATGAGATCGAGAATCACATTACAGAGTCAGCGCACGAATTGGCTGACTGCCAAGCAGTACGCTGGGCGCTAGCCAAGCTGAAGCCTGGGGACCGCTGGCCCGGAGTTAGTACCACATGGACAACAGGCAGTGGGACTATCCCTCCATCACTGGAATACGACCACTGTCTTGCTCAGGCATCTGAGCTAGTTCTATCCTTCCAGCAAGGAATCCAAGACATTCACCCAGACCACTTGCAGGCATGCGCGGAGGCCTACCGCGAGCGATTCACAGATCACCATTTCTTTGAAAGCGCCCAGCATCTGATCTGGTTTCACGGCAAGGACCACCTGGCACTCCTGGGCCGCCGCCTCTCCCCTAGCTTTCCACGGCGACACTATGCAAATTGGGCCGCAGAACACGTGGACATTCAGAAGCATCCTGACTTGCAACAGTTAGTCACTCTCATCAAACCTACACCTTGAATATCACAAAACAACCAGAGAAACTCAACCCAACATCCGGCTTTGCGCGCGCCCTGCTGCGAAGCCTGTGGGATATTGCAGGCACCATCCTACTGGCCTTGCTCATCACCCTGGCGGTCAACACCTTTGTGGCACGCGCGTGGATCGTGGACGGGCCGAGTATGCAGCCCAATCTCCACTATGGCGAGCGGGTGATGATCGAAAAGTCACCTATCGCCTCCTCCACGGGCCACGCCGTGGGGACATCGTCGTGGTGAACATACCCGATTCGGCCGAGCCGCTGATCAAGCGCGTGGTGGCGCTGCCCGGAGAGACGATCAAGATCCGCAGCGGGAAGGTGTATATCGACGGCGAACCCATCGAGGAACCCTGGGTAGAATACACGGCGACGCAGGACTATCCCTTGACGACCGTGCCGCCGCTGCACGTCTTTATCATCGGCGATAACCGGCCCAACTCGCGCGACTCACGCGCCTTTGGTCCGGTGCACGTGGATCAGGTCGAAGGGCGGGCCTTGTTCATCTACTGGCCGCTTGAGCACGTTGGTACACTGGTAGATTGGTAGTCAGCAGATTGGTACTTGTCCAGTCTGCCAAACAGCCGGTTTCCCATCTAGCGAAGGAGAACCATGCGACCTCACCTGCAGTTCCTCTCCCGTGCGACCATCGAGCGCGTCGTCGCCGAGGCCTACGATCTGCTGAGCGATCCCGGCGTGCGCGTCCACTCCGAGCGCGCACTGCGCCTGCTGGCCGAGCACGGCGCGGAGGTGGACGTGAGTGCCCAGGTGGCCCGCATCCCGGCCGACCTGGCGCACGAGGCGGTCGAAACTGCACCTCCGTCATTCCATCTCTACGACGCACAAGGCACGCCGGCGGTCCACTACGGCGACGACGACGTGCAGTTCGACCCTGGCTCCGCCGCCATCGAGATCCTCGACTATGGCGAGACGAAATCGCGCGCACCAGTCACCGCCGACTTTTTGCGTTTCATCAAGCTGGCCGATGGGCTCGATGGCCTGGATGCCGTCGCAACCTCCCTCGTCTGCGCCGACGTACCGCAGGAAATCGCCGACCTGTACCGGCTCCACCTGGTCTTGCTCTACACCAGTAAGCCGGTGGTCACCGGCGCGTTCGCCGTCGAGACGTGGCACACGATGAAGGATCTGCTGGTGACCGTGGCCGGTAGCGCGGAGGCGCTGGTCGAAAAGCCCCGGGCCGTCTTTGACGTGTGCCCCTCCCCACCGCTCTTGTGGTCCGAGATCACATGCGAGAACCTGATGGACTGCGCCCAATACGGCATCCCGGCCGAACTGGTCAGCATGCCGCTGACCGGAGCCACCGGGCCGGCCACCCTCCTGGGCGCCGTCGTCCAGCACACCGCCGAAAACCTGAGCGGCGTGACCATCCACCAACTGGTGAACCCCGGCGCCCCCATCGTGTGGGGCGGCTCGCCGGCGGCCTTTGACATGCGCACGGGCACCACGCCGATGGGCGCCATCGAGACGATCATGATCGACTGCGCCTACGCCAAGGTGGGCAAGCGCCTCGGGCTGCCCACCCACACCTACCTAGGGATGTCGGATAGCAAAGTGGTCGACGCTCAATGCGGGCTCGAGTCGAGCGGCGGCGCGCTCCTGGGGGCGCTGGCTGGCATCAACATGATCTCTGGACCTGGTATGCTCGATTTCGAAAGCTGCTTCAGCCTGGAGAAGCTCGTTATCGATGCCGAGATCGTGGGAATGGCCAAGCGCTTGGTGGCTGGGATAGCCGAGCGGGAGACCTCACTGGGATTGGACATCATCCGCCAGGTGGGACACGCGGGCAACTTTTTAACCACACGCCACACTCGCCGCTGGTTCCGCGAGGAGCTGTTCATCCCCAGCCCTGTCATCGACCGCGACTTTCGCCGCGACTGGGCGGCCAAGGGCAGCCTCGACGCCGCCGCCCGCGCCCGCCAGCGCGTCGAGGAGGTGATTGCGGCGTACGAGCCCAAGCCTCTCCCTGACGAGATCACCCGAGAACTGAAGAATATCACCGTGAGGGCGGCACGCGCAGCGGGGATGGAAAGTCTGCCGGAGCGAAAAGGCTAGAGATTGGAGATTGGGATGAGCGACGTTCTGAATCAACTACGAGAAGCTGTGACCGCCGGCGAGCCGGAACGGGCGCGCGAGTTGGCGGCCCAGGCGCTAACAGCAAACACCGCGCCGCTGGACGCCGTCGACCGGGCGCTCAACCCCGGCATGCAGGTCGTGGGCGATAGGTACGAGTGCGGCGATTATTTCATCCCCGACCTGATGATGGCCGCCGAGGCGATGAAGGCAGCGATGGAGGTACTGGAGCCCGAACTGATGGCCCGGCAGGAGCAACGCCGGATCTTGGGCACCGTCGTCATTGGCACCGTCGAGGGCGACATCCACGAGATCGGCAAGAGCCTGGTGGCGGCGATGCTGGGCGCGGCGGGCTTCCAGGTGCACGACCTGGGCGTCGACGTGTCGGTGGACCGCTTCGTCGAGCAGGTCAAAGCGACTAATGCGAATGTCCTGGGCCTCTCGGCCCTGCTGACGACGACGATGCGCAACCAGGAGGCCGTCATCGAGGCGTTGAAGGAAGCGGGGCTGCGCCAGAGGGTCAAGGTCGTCATCGGCGGCGCGCCAGCCAGCCCTGAGTGGGCGGCGACCATCGGCGCCGATGGGTACGCCGAGAACGCCAACGAGGCGGTGGGCGTGGTGAAAGAGCTTTTGGAGGTGTAACGTGGAAGACATCATCTCGCGGTTGAAAAGCGGGCGCGTCATCGTCGCCGACGGTGCGACGGGGACGATGCTGCAAAAAGCCGGGCTACCCGCCGGCACGCCACCCGACCAGTGGGTGCTGGAGAACCCCGACCCCATCCGCGATCTGCAGCGCGCCTACGTCGAGGCCGGGTCGGACCTGATCATCGCCTGCACCTTTGGCGCCAACCGCGCACGACTGGAGCGCGCCGGACTAGCGGATCAACTGGTCGAGGTCAACCAGCGCGCCGTCCAGATTGCGCGTGAGGCAGCGGGCGACTGGGCATACGTGGCTGCCGACATCGGCCCAACAGGCGAGCTGCTGGCTCCCATCGGCACGCTGACGTATGAACAGGCGTTGGAGATCTATGCCGAGCAGGCGGCGGCGCTGGCTCAGGCTGGCGTGGAGGTGCTCTACATCGAGACCATGTCCGACCTGAACGAGGTAAAGGCCGCCATCGCGGGCGCGCAGCAGGCCGCGCCTGACATTCCCATCTTTGCCACCTTATCCTTCGATCACCACGGGCGGACGAACATGGGGGTCAAGCCGGAGCAGGCAGCGGAGGCGCTCCAGGCGCTGAACGTGGCCGCCTTTGGCACTAACTGCGGGGCGACGCTGGAGATGACGGAAGGGGCCGTGGCCAAGATGCACGAGACCGCGCCCCAGGCCGCGCTCATCGCCAAGCCCAACGCGGGGAAGCCGCGCATGGTAGGACGCGAGGCAGTGTACGATGCCACGCCGGAGGATATGGCGGAATACGCAAAAAGGTTCGTCGCGCTGGGAGCGCGGGTGGTAGGGGGCTGCTGCGGCTCGACGCCGGCGCACATTCGCGCGATCGCGGAAGCAATAGCAGGCTAGTCGCGTTAATCTCCCCTCAGTAGTGATAACGCGCCTGCAAAAAGTCGATCCGCTTTTCGCTCACCAGGTACACAATGCGATGTGCGTGCGTCAACCGCCTAGACCAAGTCCCAGGAGCTAGATACTTTAGCGGCTCCGGCTTTCCAATGCCCGTGAAGGGGTCGCGTAGAATGGCTTCTACCAGAGCCAATGCTCGCAGCGCTATCTTGCGATCCGTCTTGACCCAGTATTGCAGATCCTCGCGAAACTCGGGATAGAAGACCGCCTCGCGCTGCCTCCTTCCGCCTTTACCCTTCTTCGCTTTCTTCGTCAAAGCCGATCTCGCGTTTTAGCTCATCTATAGATTGTGGAGCACCTTCCTCCTGCTGTGCACGCATTAACGCACGCAGCAGGCGCTCGGCATTTCTGGGCGACCGCAAGAGATAAGCCGTCTCCATCAATCCCTCCAGTTCGTCGGCAGAGATGAGGGCAACCGGCTCAGCCCCGCGCCGCTCGATGATGACCACCTCGCGGTTGTGGGTCACCTTATCAAGAAGCGAGGCAAAATTGGCGCGCGCCTGTGTATACGTCGTCTGAACGGGCATGGCACCTCCAAGCGAGAATATGTACAGCAATACTGTACAACAATTTGAGAGGTTTGTCAAGCAAGAGGAAGCTTATACTACCGCTCAGCCGACAAAATCCCCGGATCGGCATCCCGCCACATCAGCTCGATCAGCCGCTGTGCGACGACAAAGGCCCAGGCCAGCCCACGCCCGCCCAGTCCCAACGCAAAGTAGACCTGCGGCAGGTGAGGCAGCGTCCCCACCAACGGCAGCCCATCGGAGGTAAAGCCCATCACGCCCGACCAGCGGTCGGCGTCCTGCGTCTCGATATCGGGAAAGTGATGCTCGGCAAAGCGCGCCAGCCCGGCCTGCACCACGTCGTCCAGTTCCGCCTCCTCCCCCGTTTCCTCCGCGCCTACAACGCGCGGGCGGCGCCAACTGGACAGCAGCAGCCGTCGGTCGGGAAGCTGGCGGCAGTACTCGTACCCGTAATCGGCGCTGCAGGGCACGTCGAGCACCACGCCGTCCAGCAGCTCGGTGGCGAAAACGAGACCACGCGTAGGCGCGACCTTGTCGGCAAAGTAGGAACTGATCAGCGGGGCATAGCCGTTCACCGCCAGCACCACCGCGTTGCAGCGCACCGTGCGGCCCTGGGCCCAGACTCGCACGTCGCCACCCTCGGCCTCCAGATCATAGACCTCCGTGCCCTCGTGGATGGTCACGCCGCTGGAATCGAGCAGCGCCCGCGTCAGCGCGGCGGCATCCACCGTCACGTCGTCGGGCTGGCGCAGCGCGGCGCGGAAACCACGCTCGAGCACGTCCCTGGGGTTGAAGCGTGCCTCGAAACCATCCTCGTCCAACAGCACCGCCGATTCCCGCAGCGCATCCACCTCGGCCTCATCGACGGCTAGCGCCAGGCTGCCGGTGTGCTGGACCGGCACGTTCAGTCGATTGGCCGTCTCGACCAGTCGCTCGCGTCCCTCGACGGTGAGCGCCCAGATCTCTTGCGCCTTCTGGCGACCATACGCCGAGACAGCCCAATTGTAGTGGCCGGGCAAGCCGGTGAGGACCATGCCGATGCTGCGGCCGGTCGCGCCACCGGCCACCTCCTGGGCTTCCAGGACAGCGGCGCTCATGCCCTGCTGGGCCAAGTGAGCGGCCATCGCAGCGCCCACCACACCTGCCCCAACGATGACCACGTCACAGGCATCGACTCGCTTCTGCTCTTGACCTGTCCCCATTGCCGTCTCCTTGGATAGTAATGGTAGATTGGTAAACTAGTAATTGGTAAACTGGGCATCCACCAATTTACCAACTACTGATCTACCAGTTTACCAGCCACCAATCTACCAACTATTCTACCCCAAACCGGATTTCCACGCCACCGCAGTCAGCACGTGATAGCGATTGTCGGCGTAGGCCGTTTCGACGTTGCCAAAGACCTCTACGATGAGATTGGTGTAGCGCAGAAAGCGATTGGCGACGAGAAAGAGCCGCCCGCCGGGCCGCAGCACGCGCGCTGCATCGCGGACGAACTGGCAGGCTACCTCGTAGTCGACTCCCACACCCTGATGAAAGGGCGGGTTGGTCACGACTACGTCGAACGTTCTATCCAGCACGGCGGAAGCGCAATCGGAGAGCAGCACTTCACCGCCCGCGACCCCGTTCGCCGCCAGCGTGCGGCGGGCCGATTCGACCGCTCGCGCGTCGGCGTCCACCAGCACTACCCGTCCACCCAGCGTGCGGCGGGCCGCCGCCAACCCAGCCAGCCCTGTGCCGCACCCCAGGTCGAGCACGGCATTCCCTACAGAGATCTCCACCGCACCCACCAGCGCTGCAGTGCCGTCGTCCAGCCGGTCCCAGGCAAAGACGCCCGGCTTGCTGACCAGCGTCGTCTCGACGCCATCGAGCACAATCGCGTGCGTGACGTAGCCATCGGCGAACGGCGATAGCACTAAACCATTGGGCTTGACCGCCAGGGCGACGTGGTACCCCTTCTTCTGCCGCACCACGCCGCAGCGCCCGAAAAGACCGCGGGCGTAGGCGATGGCCCCCTTGACGCCTGCCCGCTTGTGGGCCACGAAATAGAAGCGGCCGCCGGGCCGGAGCACCCAGGCTGCGCCGCGAATCAGTTCCTCCTGCACGGCCCGCCCGCGCGGCAGGTGGCTCAAAACCAGGTCGAACGAATCCGGAGGGAATCCTTTGACCCCATCGGCCAACTGGACCCGGGCATTGGAAAGATCATTTGCTGCCAGCGTCCGCTCGGCGCAGGCCACGGCGGCCACGTTGCAATCGATCAGCGTGACGCTCCCCCGAGGGGCCTGCAAAGCCACCGCCGCGCCAATGGCGCCCGTCCCGCAGCCCAGGTCAAGCACGACGTCGTCCGGCCCCACCTCGGTCACCTCCAGCAGCGCCGCTGTGCCGGAATCGAACCGGTCCCACGACCAGACGCCGGGCTTGCCAACGACGGTGGCACTGTGCCCGTGAGCCTCGACGACGAATCGATGAAAGGCATAGTAGTCTGCCAACGGGGCTGCTTTCAACACTGCCACCGCCGCAGCCGCCACGCCACCACCGTCATCCCGGCCAGAAGACTCACCATCAGCCCCGAACGCAAGTCGCGGTCGTTATCACGGCGAGTGATTTTGTGATAGGAGTTGTCGTTAGGCGCCCGGTGGGGATACAGGTCACCCCTTATCTTCTGCGTGTCGAATTCCGTATTCCGCAACCGGGTCACAAAGTAGGGCCGCCCGGTCAAGAGGCTCACGAGTGCGCTCTCCTCTCCTTCTACAGGCTCCAACGTCAGTTCTCCTGCAAACTCACAATCAAAGTCATTGAGTATCTTCTCAATAAGTAGGGGAAGATGGGGGGTGTGAGGGCGGCTACGCCGCCC
>CAZKDJ010000007.1:0-53114 GCA_964551295.1 uncultured Anaerolineales bacterium
GTAGCCGCCCTCACACCCCCCGCCCCCCGGATTATTGAGATGATACGTAGTCGCCTGATAAAGGGGGAAAGGGTCGGACAATCAAAAGATAAACAAAAACAGTCGGCGCCGATACCGCCGACTGTTTTTGTTATGAGTGGGCCGGGAAGGACTCGAACCTTCGAAGGCTGAGCCAGCGGATTTCATCCCATCTACAGCTTTCGCTGCCAGCTTATGCTGTTTGTGGGCTGGACTTTGTCTTCATCCGGTCTGGATGCTCCCCGTCAAGTCTCTACACCGTCCCCCTTAGGGGCTTGGCTCGGCGTTGCCATTCCCAAAGGTTTCGCCGAATTTGAGGAGTTTTCATCTACAGATTCCTCTGTAGCGCTGCAATCACCGCCAGTGCCAGGGATATGATACTGCTCCCATTTCGACCATTTGCTTTCTCGGCCGACATTGATGGTGGTTTGACCTGCTATCTCCTGAAAGGGGATAGCATACACTCGGTCATTGACACACAGGACAAAGAGAATGTCAAAGTCTCCTCGTTGATACTTTGTCCTACGATTCCCAGCGCTTCTGTTGCCGCCGCACACTTAGAGAGGCACCGAAAAAATGCCCGAATTTCTCTCGTGTCCAGCGTATTTGCATTGAACCGCCTGGAATGTGCCATCTCGCTCGACCACCAAGTCGTATTTGGCCGTGTCAGATAATGGGAGGCTCACCGTGTAACCTACAGATACAAAGTGCTTGATCGCACTGGCGATAGCCAAGTTGCCTTTGTGCTTGTTGTCCACTCGAGACCTCATCATGGCAAGCTTGACTTCTTACAGTCCGCCCCCTTTGCCGCTCGGGACACCGACCCATTCACTTGTTAACAGCGAGTCACTCGCTGCCGGGAGTGGACCAATTCCGCCGACATCCCGTCGGTTGGCCCACTTCCGGCAATCAGCGACTGGAGCCGACGCTGGGAATCGAACCCAGAACCTACTGATTACAAGTCAGTTGCTCTTCCGTTTGAGCTACGTCGGCACGATATGTCAGCTCAACACATCGACACGACGCGCATTATACCATAACCAATAAAAGCGTCAAATGCAGTCGGGCCCCACCACGGAGGCGCAGAGAAAATACCATGCGCTCCGTGCCTCCGTGGTGAAAGGGTTTTTACCGCCGCCAGCGATAGTCGTGATCCAGCGCCTTCTTAAGGTCGCCCTTTACCTGTTCCATATCCTCGATGGCCCACTCGTCCCCCGTCCAGCGGTAGAGTAGATAGCAGTGAATCTGCTGGGCGTAGGGAGTGTTGTTCCAATCGTGAATCTCGGCGTAAGCCGCCCGCACCCACCCCACGTCCCGATCCAGCCAGCCGTTCTCCACATGCTCGTTCGGAAGCGGCGCGCGATCCAGCTTGATCCAGTGGTTGCTCTCGGTGAGATAGATGGGACGGTTGTGCCACTTGCCCGGTATCGCCTCGGCGAAGGAGCGATAGGCCTGAAAGTCGTAATAGTGCTCGTTGGGCGTGCCGGGATCAAGTGGCGAGTCGGTAAAGACATTCTTGGCCGTAATCAGGTCAACATCCAGCCAGTGGGTGTAAGTATGCAGGCAGATGCCATCTAGGTCGTCGATATGGGACAACATCGTCTTGAAATAATCAAGCGGACGCCAGACCTCCCCCGACAGCCAGGGCAGGCCGTAGTAAGGATCGACCGCACCGGGCACGACGATCGCGTTCGGATCAATCGCCTTGATGCGTTGCCGCGTCAAGTTGAACGCCCGCGCGTACATCTCCGGCCTAATGTGCTCCTGGGAATTCACCTCCCCACCGGGATGCTCGCGCGGATTGTTCTGCTCGTTGCCAATGATCCAGATGTGGCACCCCTGCGAGTTCTGTACGTACTGGGCGCAGGCCTTGGCAAAATCAAAGTACTTGTTGCTGACCGGCAGCGTGCCCGCCGCACCGTAGCCATTGTTGAGGCGCACGATGACGCCGTAACCATCGTTCGACCAGGAAGTGAAATCAACCCCGCCGCCGTGATTGGGGTTGTCACCGATGGCCTCGGTAAAGAGCACCCAGCCGGTCTTGCCCTTGCCCCGAAAGAGCGGGCGGAAGTTGGCAGGCGTGGTACCGCCGGCGGCGTGGATACCAAAAATCCAGGCACATTCCCCGGCGGGCAGCGCGCTATCGCTCACCGGCTTGCGCGCGTCGGGCACCTGCTTGGCTCGCACGTAGACGCCGCTCACGAACCCCTCGTGCCGGCTCGGCGTGCGCACCTTGATCCACTGATCCTTCCCCACCTTTTCCGCCACCACATCCGGGTCCTCGAGCGCCGCCAGGACCGTGCGATCCTCCACGTGCCAGGTGGGATTCTGACCCGTCCCCGGCATCGGCCGCACGTTCAGGCCCGCCGAACTGTGGACGACCAGGTAAGAGACCGGGCCCGTCACGCCGCTCTCCTCGTAGATACGCGTGTACCAGGCAGCGATGTATCCCTCGACACCCTGTGGGGTGCGGATGTAGAGCCACTGCCCCTGCCGCCCGACCTTGGATTGCACGTCCGCCTGCGGCTCCAGGGCCTGCAACACCTCCCCGTCGTCCACCTGCGTGACGGGCGACCGGTCGGTGGAGGGTTCCAGACGGACGTTCAGATAGCCCACCGCCGGGCTCACCACCTCGACCTTGACGCTGGGCTCGGGCGGCTGCACGGGCGGCGAAGGTATCACAGGCTCCTCGTGCAGTTCCAGATACCAGGCCGCAGCATACCCCTCGATGCCGCCAGGCGTGCGGATGTGGAGCCACTGCCCCTGTTGGCCTACCCGCGCCTTGACCGTCTCCACCGGCTCCAGCGCCTCCAACACATCGCCGTGATCCACCTGCGTAATGGGAGGTCTCGCCGTGGAGGGCTCGGGGCGGATGTTGAGGAAGCCCGCCTCCGGGCTCACCACCTCGACCTTGGCGGCAGTCGGCAGCGCCTTGGGTGCCTCCCCCAAGGTGAAGGCTTCAATCAGCGGCAGCAGATCGTCGTTGATCACAGCTGCGGTAAAAACGCTAAAGAACGCCGGGCCGTGCGCTGCCAGCCGGTCGAGCCAGACCTGGAACTCGGCGGGCGGCATGCGCACATTGCCGTGTTCGTCGCGGTACGGTCCCAGGATCGGGTACAGGGGGGGGCGGTAGCCCCACCGGCGGCACCAGTATTCGTAATGGCCGTAGGTCCACTCGTCGATCACGCGCTGCGCTTGCTGGTCGGGAGGCACCTCGCTGGTGGGTAAAAAGTAGGTGCCATACGACATGGGCATCAGCCCACCCTTACAGAATGCGTTCAGTTGGTCGTAGGGCAGGTCGCGGTGATGGGTGATATTGGGGAAAGAGCAGTTGTACAGCTTTGCCTGATCGACGCCGGGGACGGCGAGATACTGGCCCAGCTGAGTGGCCTGCTCAAACCGGTTGCGGCACTGCTCCGCCTCGGTATCAAAAACAAGGCCCTCAAAACCATCTGCAAAAGCCTCGACGACGACCTGCGCTTCCGCCTGGGGATCGTCCAGCAGCAGCCATGTCCACCCGAAGGGAATCAACCCCGCGGCCTTGATTTTCTGGGCCACCTGCGCCATTCCCGGGCGATAGTTTGTGCCGTGGCCGACCTTGTACAGGATGTGTGTCGCGCCCATCTGGGGAGCGATCTGAATCGCCCGATCCAACTCCTGCTCCCGATAGGCCCACAACCCTTTGCCTTTTAACATGATCTGCCCCCTTTCCGTGTGTGTAACTTCTCCGCCGTGTGGCGCAGGTTGGCTGATCGTTCCCCTGCCCCCTGCACCACTGGGGGATGCAGGCGCACTCACCTCGCCCCGCGGCTGTTCCTCGCCCGGTGCGGGCTCCACCTCGCTGCGGGCACCGAACAGACTGGCAAAGAAATCGAGAATCACTGCAAAGAACGATCTTTTATCCTCGCTCATCCTTTCCACCTCCTGCTAACGCGAAACGTACCCGTTATCCTGTACATAGAACCGCCACGGGGCAGCTAGCGCCGCCTCGTCCCCGCGCACGCCCACCCGCGGTCCGGTGGTCACCGCCACATCGGGCAGCGCACCGCTCTTCTCAACGAACAAACTCGCGTCCGGCACACACAAATCGACGCCATCAAACCGGCGGTCGATGCCCAGCGCCTGGCACAACCGGGCCGGCCCGCTGGTCAGCTCGACATCGGCCCTGCCGCCTCGTCGCGCCCGCATAACCTCGATCCCCTCCAGGGGCTCCAGCGCCCGGATGAGCACCGCCGCCGGGAACCCCTTCCGCCCGGTAACCACGTTGAGACAATGGTGCATCCCGTAGACAAAGTAAACGTACGCGTGACCGGGTGGGCCGTACATCGTCGCATTCCGCTTGGTGCGCCCGCAGCGGGCGTGGCAGGCCTGGTCCTCCTCGCCGATGTACGCCTCGACCTCGACGACACACCCCGAAAGGCGCTCACCCTCCCATATCCGCACCAACCGCTGTCCCAAAAGCTCGCGGGCGACGGCGAGTGTATCGCGGGCAAAGAAATCACGACCTAGGTGTGCCATCTCGCTCAAGCAGCGGCAGCACGACGGTGAACGTGCTGCCCTTGCCCATCTCGCTCTTTAGCCTGATCTCCCCGCCCATCACCTCGACCAATTGTTTGACGATGGACAGCCCCAGCCCCACACCGCCATAATCTGCCGACGCCATCTCATCCGCCTGTTGATACCGGTCAAATACGCACTCCTGCATCCGCTTCGATATACCAGGCCCAGTATCAGCGACCTCCAATGCCCAGCAGTCCTCATTCGGCGTATACGCAAGTACCTTCACCGAACCCGTCAAAGTGAACTGAATGGCGTTTCCCACCAGGTTCATCAGTATCTGGCTCACTTTCTGCTCGTCATTCCAGATAATATCGGGCACGCTCTCGGCGATCTCTACCCTCAACGCCAATTCCTTACTCTGCGCCAGCGCCTCCAGGCCACATATTACCTGTTTCACGACCTCCGCCGGTGAAAAGGAAGAGACGTTCAAGGACAACGCCCCCGCCTCGATCTGTGCCTGTCCCAAGAGATTACTCACCAGGCTCGCCATGTAACGCGCGTTCGACGCAATCCGTTCCAGCGGCTCCTCCTGCTCCGGTGCAAGCGCACCATAGCTCCCCGCCTGAAGCAATTCTGCCAGTCCCAGGATAGCACTGAGCGGCGAACGCAGGTCGTGAGACGCGATCTCCAGGAACGATCTCCGCATGCGGTCGACCTCGGCCTCATGCGTGAAATCGTGAAACACGGCCACCATCCGCGTCGCGAAACCGGCATCGCCATGCACGGGCGCTATACTCACCGCAAACGTCTTGTCGCCCCACCTGAACTTGAAACCCGACCAGGTGATCCCCTCGTTCCTCAACAATTTGCCGATCATCTCCCGATCAGCTTCGGCCACATCACGTCCCATCAGGGTCCCGATGGTCTGTCCCACCATTGCGTCGACAGGCCACTCCAACAGATTGCCCATAGCCGGATTGGCGGCGACAACCCGGCCGCCCTCGTCAAAGACGACGACCCCATCAGCAATACCAGCCAGGATGGCCTCATTCCTGGCCAATGCTCCGGCCAACTGCCGGGTGCGTTCTACGACACGTGCATCAAGTTGCGCATTGAGTATCTGCAAATCCTGCATCGCGCCTTCCAACTCTTGGTTAATGGCGCTGGTTTTTCTCAACGCCTCCAGCCAGCCCTGCCTGAACCCCCACATACCCAAAACCGGACCAGCCACCGCTATCAAAAAATCTCCCCCCTCCGTGATCCAACGTTCCATTCCAGTGGCAGCATTAGGAGGCTTACACCACAGCATGCCTTGGCCAAAGACAAAGGCAAAGAAAGCATACGTCAAAACACTCAATACGCCAGCTAAAACGCCGCCGGGCCATACGTCCAGCATAACCACCGCGGCCATCGGAAACAGGACGAGCCAGATACGCCCACTGCCGGAGAGCCCTCCATTGAGCAAGAGAAAGAACCCCAGGAGATAGGTGATCAACAACAGCATCAAAGCCCGGACGTAATATCCCAACGAGTTGCGCAAGAGCCAGGCAACAGACACAAGAAGCCAGCCCGCGACAAAGGGAAGCGTGCTCTTCACCTGCTCCTGGGGGGTCGTATTCCGTGGCAAGAAGAGCAAAACGACCGCTATCCCGCCCCCGAGCACCCCGGTCAGCAGTAGATGGTTCAAGATGATATTACGACGACGCTGAATTGCGCTTTCCCAGTCAAATGCAACCTGTCGTTCCATCAAAACACACCTTCCCCTTCACTCCAGAAAACACCCCATCGTTCTAGAGCTACGCCACCAATCAGGACGACGGGCGCTGGAACCGCGCATCTCGCTCCAGAGTCAAGCTCAGCCCCTGGGCCAGGTCAACGCATGGCTCATAGTTCAGCAATTGACGTGCGACTGATATATCCGCGCACAGACGCGAGACCCCGCCGCTTTCGGCAGGGCTATGCAGCAGATCCACCTCGCGGCCCGTCGCCTCCGCCACTCGCGCAGCCAAGTCATTGATGCTGGTTTCACGACCGGTGCCCACGTTGACGATGCGACGATCCACGTCGGCGGCAGTCGCGGCCGCCGCCAGCGCCTCGACGACGTCGTCCACGTAGACAAAATCGCGCGTCTGCCCACCGCTGCCAAAGATGACGAGCGAACCCCCGTGCAGCGCCTGGTGCAAAAACCGCGGCACGACCGGGGGATGGGAAGCGGGCAGACTCTGGCCCGGGCCATAGGCGTTGAAAATACGCAGGATCACCGTCTCGATCCCCCATAGCGCACCGATGGTGCGGACATAGTATTCGGCAGCCAGCTTGCTCACCGCGTAGGGGGACTGGGGGTTGGGGGCGTGATCCTCCCGCACGGGCTGCTCGGTCTGCTCGCCATAGACCGCCCCGGAGGAGGTAAACACGACCCGACGCACGCCGGCGTCTCGCATCGCTTCCATCACGCTGACGGTGCCGCCGACGTTGACCTCGTTGTAAGCCCGAGGATAGAGGACCGACTCGCTGACCAATACGCGCGCCGCCAGGTGATAGACACAATCCACGCCCTGAAGAAGCGTCCATAGCTTGGGCCGGTCGGTCACATCGCCGCGGGTGAAGAGCACTCGTTCATCCAGGCGCGCAGAATCGCCCGCGCTAAGGTCGTCGATGACGCGTACTTGGTGCCCATCCCGGACCAGCCGATTGGCCAAAGCGGATCCCAGAAACCCAGCCCCACCAGTGACGAGAAAAAGCACGCTGCCTCCTTGTCGATCCTTTGCACCATTATAGCAAATTCACCGCAAATGGGCGAATTGACACCTCCCACCCCCTGCGGTATACTGCCCAACCAACAATGGTAGATCTAAACTTCTCTGTCACGCCAGATGCCTGGGACGATTTCGTCGCGGGACACCCCGACAGCCACATCCTCCAGACCAGCCCCTGGGGCGCGCTCAAGTCACAGTTCGGCTGGAGCGACCAGCGGGTCGGGTTGGCCCACGCAGATCAACTCGTTGCCGGCGCGCAGACGCTCACCCGACGCCTGCCTGCAGGATTGGGCCGCCTGGCCTACGTCCCCAAGGGACCGCTGGTGGATTGGGAGGACGAAGCGCAGATGACAGCCATGGTGAACGCCCTCGACCACGCCGCCCGCGCCCGAGGCGCGATCGCGCTGACCATCGAACCCGCTCTGCCCGATGCGGATGCCCACGGAGAGTGGCTGCACGCACTGGGCTTTAGCCCCTCGCCCCTGGGTAGCGTGCAACCCCGCCGCACCATTGTCGTGGACATTGCCCCGGACGAGGATGCAATTCTGGCAGCGATGAAGCAAAAGACACGCTACAACGTGCGGCTGGCGGGACGCAAAGGTGTGACGGTGCGCGAGGCGAGCGAGGCCGACCTGCCCACCTTCCACGCGCTGATGGCCACCACCGGCGAGCGGGATGCGTTCGACGTCCATACCCCAGCCTACTACAAAGCGGCATTCCGTCTGTTTGCCCCACGCAACCAGGCTTGCCTGCTGCTGGCAGAGGTGGAAAAAGAGGCCGTGGCAGCGGTGATGGTGTTCGCGCTGCCGCCGAGATCCTGGTATTTCTACGGCGCTTCGAGCAACGCACACCGCGAAAAGATGCCCACCTACCTGCTGCAATGGGAGGGCATCCGCTGGGCCAAGTCGCTGGGCTGCACCTCCTACGACCTATACGGCATTCCGGACCAGGACGAAGAGACCCTCGAAGATCAGTTCACGCAGCGCAGCGACGGCCTGTGGGGCGTCTACCGCTTCAAACGCGGGTTCGGCGGAGCGCTCGTGCGCAGCGTGGGCGCGTGGGATCGCGTCTATGCGCCGTCGCGCTACCGTCTGTACCGCTGGATGCTCGCCCTCCGAAACCGGACGCTGAGCCGATGACGTCACGCATCACGTCGAGCGCCGAGTGGAACGCCGCCCTGGCCGCCTTGCCCACCCCCCACGTCCTACAATCCTGGGAGTGGGGCGAATTCAAGTCGCGCTACGGATGGCGGCCAGAACGCCATCTGTGGCTGGTGGACGATCAACCGTGCGCCGTCGCATCGATACTGACCCGGCGGTTGGGACGCTGGCCCGCAGCGGTGAGCTACGTGCCCAAGGGGCCGGTCCTGGATTATGACGACAGCGAGCTTCTGAACCAAGTCCTGGTCGGCCTAGAAGCCGCCGCCCGCCGCGAGCGCGCCCTGTTCGTCAAGATCGATCCCGACATGCAGGCCGGTACCGCCGCCGGAAAAGCGGTCGTGGCGGCGCTGCGTCGTCGCGGGTGGCGTCCCTCGCGCGAGCAGATCCAGTTCCGCAACACCATGCTGCTCGACCTGACCCGCGAACCCGATGAAACCCTGGCAGGGATGAAATCCAAGTGGCGCTACAACGTCCGGCTGGCCGGACGTAGGGGAGTGACCGTACGCCACGGCCAGCAGGCCGACCTGCCGCTGCTGTACCAAATGTACGCCGAGACGGCCGCCCGCGATGAATTTGTCATCCGACCGGAGGCGTACTACCACGACGCCTGGGGCAGCTTTATCGAGGCTGGGCTGGCACAGCCCTTGATCGCCGAGGTGGAGAGCGAGGCAGTGGCGATGGTGATCATCTTTCGTTTCGCCGAGTGTGCGTGGTATATGTACGGCGCTTCCCGCGACATCCACCGCGAAAAGATGCCCAATCACCTGCTGCAATGGGAGGCGATGGTGTGGGCACGCGAGCAGGGCTGCACGGTCTATGACATGTGGGGCGCGCCGGACGTACTGGACGAATCGGATCCGATGTGGGGCGTGTACCGCTTCAAGCAGGGGTTCGGCGGCGAGTTCGTGGAGCACATCGGCGCGTGGGATTTTCCCGCCTCACGCCTTGGTTACTGGCTCTATACCGGCGTGATGCCGCGTGTGCTGGACGCGATGCGCAGAATATACTGGAAACGAAGAACCTGAAACCCGCAACGCAAAGTGAGTTTCAGGTTTTAGGTTTCAGGTTTTGCAGCGCCTCGTCGTAGCGCGGCGCCACGTTCGACCAATCGAAGCGCGTGACAGTGTGCCGCAGCTTGGAGGCCAGCGCGCGAGGTCGCTCGGGCTCGGTCAATACCAGGCGCAACCGTTCCAGCAGACTGGCGAACCCATCGTACAGACAGGCTGCGTGATACGTGGGTTTGACGATCTCCAGGTAACTCAAGCGGCGGGGAAGCAAAGGGAAGCACCCGCAGTAGATCGCCTCGACGATCGCGATGCCAAAGAACTCGTGGATCGCCGTGCTGACCACCACGTCAGCCTGCCGCAGCAGGTCAATGTAGCGCTCCTCGTCCGCATAACCAAAGTGAATCACCCGCGCCCCCAACTGCCGTCGCGCAGCCTCGAACTCGGGCGCGCTCTGCTGGAAGGACTGGCCCGCCAGCGCCACCCGGAAATCGACCCCTTCCGCAGCCAACATGCGCAGCGCACGCAGGAACATGTGCGGGTCCTTGTCGTACTCCCAGCGCTGATTCCATACGATCAGCGGCGGCAGGTTCAACGCAGGGGTCCTGGCAGCCGGATCGGGAACCGGATCAAAGCGATGCAGGTCGCTGCCCACCGGTAAAACCGCCGCCTTGGCCCGCACCCCCGCGATGCGGTGGACGTGCGCGTAATCCGGAAAGTGCTTCAGCAGATGAGGAAGTTCGTCGAACCAATCCTCCATGTGGTAGTAGGAGTTGAAAAAGACCCGATCGGCCGCCAGCATCGAGAGCCAATTGATCATACCATAGGTCAGGTCGCGCTTCTCGTCCGGGGGAAAGGGATACGTCAACTGGTTCTCGTGGAAATAGATGGCCACCGGCACGTCGCCCAGGAAATCGCGGGTCAGGCCGAGAAAGGCGGGCAGGTTGAGCATATCGGAGGCCAGGATCACATCAGGGCGGAAGTGGGAAGCGCGCGCCCGCTCGGCCAACGTGAGCGCGCCGCCCTGCATGCGCCATTTCCAGAAACGCGGCGAAAGCGAGAGCAGCTTGACTTCGTGGCTACTGTGGGCGGCGTACCCCTCGGCCCAGACCTGGTGGCTGCCGCCGCAATAGGGTTCGAGCAGCAGAATCTTCACCCATTCCTCCAAAGCTACCGTGATTACTGTGATTTCGCTGAAATTTCTCTTGCAGTGTAAATTTACCTTAGCCGCTATGTGCCAGCTTGATCGCCGATTATCGGTATATGTGGGGGGCTCGCAATTTCTCGAACAGGTCATCCGCAACGGAAGTTGCACAATGCAAGGATTTCCCCCACCTGAGAACTCGAAAATGGGCCAAACCAGCCCGAAAATGGGGTTAATTCCCCACTCACAGCAAAAATGAGCGAAATCATAGTGATTATATACCACAAATCCAATTTCCAAAACCTGCATCTTTTGGCTTTGTATACACTTGTATGCTATAATCACCTATGATAAGCTACCCGAGGAGGTAACGCACGTGGAGATTTTGCACAAGGCAGAGAACCTGACCGAGGCCTACGCCCTGCTCGACCCCGATCGCCCACTGGAAGGGAAATGGCTGGAGCGCTTTTACGCCGAACGCCCGATGGAAGCCAGCACCGTTTTTTTGACGAAGGAACTGCTGTCTGATCGCAGCATCGACGACAAGACCGTTTTCACCGGCTATCGAGGGAGCGGCAAGACGACCGAGTTGACACGGCTGGCAGAAAAGCTGCGTCCCACGCACACGATCGTGCCGGTTAACGTCGATGGGCTACTCAACCTGGGGGACGTGGACTATGCCGACCTGCTGGTCGTGCTGGGCCTGCGGGTGTTCCAAGAAGCTTGGCGCAGTGGCGTGGAGCTGGATGAAAAGAAGCTCGACGACCTCTTGTTCTGGTACAAGACCCGCGTCTTTGAGAAGGCCGAACGAGGAGGCCTGCGGAGCGAGGCGGGCGGAGAACTGAACGCAGTTATCGCCAAGTTCAACGTAAAGCTAACCACCGACGCCCCTTACCGGCAGAAAAAGGTGCGCGCCGAGGCGCAGGCCAACCTCTCCGACCTGCTCGAAAGACTGAACACGCTGTTGGAGGACTTGCAGAAGAAATCAGGGCGTCGCACGTTGGTCACTGTGGACGGGCTGGACAAGATGTACAACCTGAACCAGGTGCGCGATCTCTTTTGCCAGGGCGCGAACGCCCTGCTAGAGCCTCTATGCCGCATCATTTACACCGTGCCGCTGGCGCTCTACCACACTAACGACTTTGCCCAGGCGCGCATGGCCTTCCCGCGCAACTTTGCGCTCGCCAACATCAAGACGGTCGAGCAGGACGGAACCCTCAGTTCGGCAGGGCAGGATGCCCTATTGGAAGTGCTGAACTGCCGCTTGATGCCCGGGCTACTCACAGACGAGGCAGCCGAACAGTTGGTGGAACTGAGCGGCGGCCTGCTCAAGGAGCTGATCGCCCTGGCCCGCAACGCCGCACTCAGAGCCTCACTGTTGCGCGGCGATCAAGGCCCCATCCAGCCTGACGACGTGGCATACGCCGCCCGCCAGGTGCGCAACACCTACCGCGCCGGACTGACAGAGGAGCAGTACCGCGAGCTGTGTCGGCTCTACAACGGTGGCTTCTTCGTCAACAGTGAGCTCACCCGCGATTTGATCCACAACCTGAGCCTGCTGGAGTACGACGGCGGCGACGCCTGGTGGGCCGTGCACCCCATCGTGCGCCCCTTGTTGGAGGAACGACGGGATGAGTTCAGCGAGCTGGCTTGAGCCAGCGCCGGCAGAGGACCTGAAGCTGGAACTGGAGCTTTTGTGCCACGCCTTGGACATCTCGAGGGGCAGCGCGTTCCTCTTTGCCGTATGCGAAGAAGGCTCGCTGCGCGAGCGGCTGGTGCGGCAGGTACGCGACCACCTGCAAGCAGAAGGCAGTCAACACCCTGTCGAGGTCGAGCTCTCGCCCGACCAACCTGACCTGGCGGGGCAATTGGAGCAACAGTTCCTTTACGAGATGCCATCAGAAGAACGCGCTGCCGCGCCCGCGGCCGTCCGCGACCGGCCCCGCCCGCCCGTCGTGTTCATCCACACCCACGGCCTGGCCGAGCCGCGCGACGAGGCGGCGCTGCGGGCGCTGCGCGCCGTCAACTTTCAGCGTGAGCGTCTGAGCCGGTTGGGGACGCCCCTCGTCTTCTGGTTGAGCCAGAACACGCTGGGCCAGGTGGTGCAACACGCCGCCGACCTGTTTGCCGCCCGCAGCGGCATCTTTTACTTCGAGGCCCCCCTGCGCGGGCCGACCGCCCCGCCACCTATGCAACTCGAGGCGGTGACGCAACTGCTGGATCGCTTCCACCGCACGCTCCTGCCGCCGGAGGAGCTGCGCAAGCGGGCGGCGCTATACGAGCGGCGGTTGGGGCAGCAGCGGGTCGCCGAAACGCCCAACTGGCCGCGCATCGCTTCCCTCTGCGAAGACCTATCTCACATCTACCGCGAGCTGGATGACTACGCGCAAGCCAGCGAGTATCAGGACGAAGCGATTGCGGCTTATCAAAGGGCCATCACAGTGCAGGAAGGCGAGGACAGAGGGCTTGAGTGGGCCAATCTCCAGGCTTGGCTCGGTCTCGCCTACTACACTCGCATCCATGGCACGCGCGCCGAGAATATCGAAAGAGCCATTGACCACTACCAACACGCCCTGGAGGTCTATACCCGCCAGGTCTCCCCCGAGCAGTGGGCTGTGACGCAGGGCAATCTAGGCTTGATTTACACTGACCGCATCCGGGGTGAACGGACAGAAAATTTGGAACAAGCCATTACACACACACAAGCAGCACTAAAGATTTTCACTAGCGAGGACTTTCCTCAAGATTGGGCAAAGGCTCAAAACAACCTAGGCGTCGCCTATCGTAACCGCATTCGTGGCGACCACGCCGAGAACCTTGAACTAGCCATCGGCCAGTTCCAAAGTACTCTGAAAATCTACACACGCCAGGACTTTTCGACTGCTTGGGCGATGGCCCAGAATAACCTGGGGAGTGCCTACCGTAACCGCATCCGCGGCGACCGTGCCAAAAACATCGAGCAGGCCATAAGCCATTACCAACGTGCCCTGGAAGTCTACACTCGTCAGGCATTCCCCACCAATTGGGCCCAAACCAAGAATAACCTGGGCAATGCCTACGCCGTTCGCATCCACGGCGATCCCGCAGAGAACCTCGAGCAGGCCATCGGTCACTTCCAGCACGCTCGGGAGGTCAGAACACGCCAGGACTTTCCCGCCGATTGGGCCCAGACTCAGAACAACTTGGGCAACGCCTACCGCGACCGCATCCACGGCGACCGCGCCGAGAACCTCCAACGCGCCATCGAGTGCTACAACAACGCGCTAAGTGTGTGGACCGCCGAGACGTTCCCCCGCTACCACGAGATCGCCGCACGCAACCTGGAGCAGGCGCTATCGAAATCCAAGCCACCCTCACTCCGCAAGCGCATCCAGGCCGCCCTGCGCCGCTTCAGACTTCGGAAGTCTCGACCCTGAAGGAGGCTCCAATGACACCTATCACCACATTCGTCACCCGCGTCATCGACAACGTCGAGACCGTCATCGTCGGCAAGCGCGCGCAGATCGAGCTGCTGATGGTCGCCCTGCTGTGCCAGGGGCACGTGCTGATCGAGGACGTGCCCGGCACCGGCAAGACCATGCTGGCCCGCGCCATCGCCGCCAGCATGGGCATCAACTTCAAACGCTTGCAGTGCACGCCCGACCTGCTGCCCAACGACATCACCGGCGTGAGCGTATTCAACCAGCGCACCAACACATTCGAGTTCCAGCCGGGGCCGGTCTTTGTCCACGTGCTCCTGACCGACGAGATCAACCGCGCCACGCCGCGCACCCAGGCCGCGCTGCTGGAGGCCATGCAGGAACAGCAAGTCACGGTCGATGGTGTCACCCGCCCGCTCCCCGCGCCGTTCCTCGTATTGGCCACACAGAACCCCATCGAGTACGAAGGCACTTTCCCGCTGCCCGAAGCGCAACTCGATCGCTTCCTCATCCGCCTGTCGCTGGGATACCCAGACTCCGAAGGGGAAGGCCAGATGTTGCGCAATCTCAGAAAGCAGCATCCCATCGAGAGCATCGGCCAAGTGGTAGACGGTACCGAGATCCTGAACCTGCACGACGCGGTCACCGACGTCCACGTGGATCAGTCGCTGGAGGCGTACATCCTGACCATCGTGCGCGCCACCCGCACTCATCCCGATCTGGCCTTGGGAGCCAGTCCGCGCGGATCGCTGGCCCTGTACAAGACCTCCCAGGCGCTGGCCGCCCTGCGCAACCGCGACTATGCCATCCCCGATGACGTCAAGACATTGGTGCCTCTGACCCTGGCGCATCGGCTGATCGTCAAGCCGGAAAGCCAGTTGCGCGGACGCACCGCCCAGGCGATCCTGGACGAGATCCTCGAAAACACAGAGTTGAACATCGGAGAGTTAGAGTAGGCGCACCCGATGCAAGATTTCGTGCCCTTTCTGCTGATCCTGTTCGTGGTCGCCGCCGTCCTGCGCATCGACTTTTTCTTCACCATCGTCTACCTCCTCTTTGCCATCTACCTGCTCTCACGCCTGTGGATGCAGCGGGCGACGCGCCACCTGGAGACGAAGCGGCGTTTTATCAACCGCGCCTTCTGTGGCGAGCGGGTAGCGGTCGATCTAACAATACACAACGCCGGCTGGCTGCCGATCCCCTGGCTGGAAGTGCACGAATCGCTGCCGGTAGCACTCGCTGCGCCGCCCTTCCACCGCGAGGTGGTCAGCCTTGGCATGCACGAGCGGCAGCGCTTCCAGTACACGCTCAACTGCCACCAACGAGGCTACTATCCCGTCGGCCCGCTGGTGATGCGCGCCGGCGACCTGCTGGGCGCCGCCCCTGTCAAAGAGCTAACGGTGGCATCGGAGCACATCATCGTCTACCCGCGCGTCGTCCCCCTGCAACGACTGGGCCTGCCCACCCATTCACCGCTGGCGGTGCTACCCAACCGCACACCGCTGTTCGAAGATCCGGCTCGCATCATGGGCGTGCGCGATTACCAGCGTGGCGACTCGCTGCGCCGCATCCACTGGACGGCGACCGCCAGCGCCAGGCGGCTGCTGGTCAAACGCTACCAACCGGCCATCGCGCGCGAAACACTCATCTGTCTAAACCTGAATCAGGATGACTACAGCCAGCGCAGACGATACACTGCTACGGAGCTGGCCATCGTCGCCGCTGCATCCGTGGCCAACCACGCCATCACCCAAGAGAAGCTGCCCGCCGGCCTGGTCACCGAAGCGCTCGATCCGCTGTCCGAAACGACGACGCGCTTTCGCCTGCCCCCTCGCCGGGAACGCACCCACCTGATGAGCGTGTTAGAGGTGCTGGCGCGGGCGCAGGTGACGCCCACCACACCGTTCGAGCAGATCCTGCGCCAGGAAAGCGTGAACCTCGCCTGGGGCGCCACGATCCTGGCCATCACCGGCCAGGAGAGCCAGGTGCTGTTTGACACGCTCGTTTACCTGAAGCGGGCTGGATTCGCCATCGCGCTGCTCCTGGTACAGCCGATGCCGCCATCGAGGGAACTGCGAGAACAAGCCGACCTTCTAGGTCTGCCGGTATATCGCGTGTGGCAAGAACGCGACCTGGAGGCAGGCCTATGACGCGCAGCCCGTGGCTGCGGAACGTGTTCCAACCGCTGGTGATCAGTGGGATGGTCGGCTGCGTCGCCGTGGCGCTGGCGGAACTGGCACACCTGATCAACCCCAACTGGAATGGCACTTTTTTGGTTGTGGTATGTGTGTTAGCCGCGTTGGAAGCCTGCTACTCTCATCAACTGCTCAAAAGAATGGCCCCCGTGGACAGAAACGTGCTCAAATTTCGCCTCATCGAACTGTCCCTGTTCCTGGTCTTGATCAAGATCGGCAGCTTCATAGGCGACAGTTGGAACGACATTCTGGCGGAAATCCAGATGTGGCCCGCTGATCTGAGGACCATCTTTAGTGACAAAGTACTAGTTACCTTTGGTCTCGCGTTTGCCTCCTGGATAGCCACTACTGAGACAATGGGGGACCTGGAGCGTCTCGACGATCCTCCCGAATACTATCGCGATCAAGTCATCCCCCGACAAAGGATCACCGCCCGTTTCTTTGTCGGAGGCATCCTGCTCTTGATCATCACCGGTCTATCCCGCCTGACGATTGTAGCCCTGCTGGACCTCAGCCGTCCCTCGGTGCCCGGCCTGGTGCTCAACGTGCTGATCTATTTCCTGCTGGGACTGGTGCTCCTCGGGCAGGTGCAGTACACGACGATGCACAGGCGGTGGCACGCGCGCGAGGTAAAGGTCACCGAAAAGCTGGCCGCACGGTGGGTGCGTTACAGCCTGATCTTTATCGGGCTGGCCACACTGGCCGCCTTTCTGATCCCCACCGGTTACACCATGGGCCTCCTGGAAACCGCAGGAAACTTATTGGCCATACTGGCGACCATCCTCCGGTTCATCTTCGGCTTGATCGCATTTCTCGTCTCGCTTCCCCTGTGGCTTTTGTTGCTCCTGTTCAAGGAAGACGCTGCTGCGCCACGCATGCCAGAATTGTCAACCGAGCTGGAAGAGCCTCCAGCCGCCACCGGCGCTGGGGCCCCCCCCTGGTTCGATACCCTGCGCTCACTCGTCTTTTGGCTCGTCGCGCTGGGCGTGGTCTTTTACGTCGTCCGCAGCTACCTGCGCGATCACCCCGAAATACGCAAGGCCCTCTCGTCGCTGTGGCTGTTCCGCGCCATAGGCGATTTCCTGACCGCCCTATGGCGACGGCTGACCGGTCTGGCAGAGGCCATCGGCGAGCACATCCCGCGCACACTATCCCTGCGCAGGCGAAGGGGCAAACGAGCCCAGGGAAAAGCAGCGCGCTTCTTCCGGCTGGGCACGCTCTCGCCCCGCGAGCGCACGCTGTACTATTACCTCAGCATCCTGCGCCGGGCCGGGCAGCGAGGCTTTCGCCGCAAGGACTCGCAGACGCCCTACGAATACGACGCCGCGCTGGAACCCCACCTGCCGCAGGCACAGCAGGAGATGGGGTTGCTGACCGACGACTTTGTGGAAGCGCGCTACAGTTCACACACCGTCGACCGCGAGAAGGAAAAAGAGGCCCGCGCGCGCTGGAAAGAAGTGCGGGCAGCAGTGCGCGCACTGAGGCGCAAACAAGCAGACGAGGATTGAGAGGAGGCGGCATGGTCTCCTTCGACTTGGCCGACGCCGGTCAGCAGGAGATCTTCCGCTTCTTTGAGGCGCTCAAAGTGTGTCTGCCGGCCACCACACTGGGAGACGTGTGCACGCTGGCGCTCTACCCGGCCCACGCCTCCCATCGTGCGCTGAGCCCGGAGGAACGCGCCCGCGTCGGCATCGGCGACGGGCTAGTACGCCTGTCGGTGGGCATCGAGGCGGTGGGGGACATCATAGACGACCTGAAGCAGGCGCTGGATGGATAAGGGGAGGTGCAAAATGGATACCGAGACCAAGCGTGGCGTCGTGAGATGGCTGATTCGAGAGGTTATCGCGGGCTCTGTGATCGTCGCGCTGAGCCTGTTCATCCCCGCCGGGACGGCGAACTGGCCGATGGGCTGGGCCCTGGTCGGCGTCTATCTAGCCTGGACCACCGCCACCGCGTTGCTCCTGATCCCCAGAAGCCCGGACCTGTTGATCGAGCGCATGGCACGCCGCAAGGACGCCAAGACGTGGGACACGATGCTGATGAGCGTCGTCGGGTTGACCACGCTGGCCAAGCACATCGTCGCCGGACTGGACTTTCGAAGAGGGTGGACAGCGAACGTGTGGCAGGTGCCGCTCGCGCTGCAGATCGCAGCACTCGTCATCGCGGCGCTGGGATACGCCCTGGGGCTCTGGGCAATGGCGGTGAACGCCTACTTTTCAAAGATCATGCGCATCCAGGAGGATCGGGACCACACGGTCGCCACTGGCGGCCCCTACCGGTACGTGCGCCATCCGGGCTACACGGGGACAGTACTGTTCGAGCTGACAACGCCTATTGCGCTCGGCTCATTGTGGGCGCTCATCCCAGGCGGGCTGTCGGCGCTGCTCATGATCGTCCGCACGGCGCTGGAGGATAAGACGCTGCAGAAAGAGTTGGCCGGTTACACGGATTACACCGAACGAGTGCGCTACCGCCTGCTGCCGGGCGTGTGGTAGCCAAAGCAGACGATTGAAATCGTGCTCAGTAGCCACTCGAAAAACGGGGAGCAGTCGGTCCCTCCCCCCGTAGTGGGGGAGGTTAGGTGGGGGGGGTAAAGCAGCTTGCACGATCATGCCCTTTCGAGTACACTGGGGAGCAAGATGCCAGACAAACACAACACGACGCAGCTCAGGAAATCCATAGACGAGTGGCCGACCTTTCCAGCACCACCCGCCGGGACCCAAGGCGGCGACCGCCTCTTGCTGGGCGTCGCCTACCTCACCACGGCGGCCGCTTACGTCGCATCCCTGCTCGGCGCTCCGGACTTGCGAGAGCCCGCCACGTGGATCGCACTCACGATCCTGTTCGCCCTTTTCGCCCTCAGTATTTACCTACTGCCCAAGTCTTATGAGAGCTTTGCGAGCCGTCTCGGAGTGGTTTTGTTCCAGATCGCGCTCGTTTTCGTCACCATCATCGTCAGTCAGGGCGACGGCTCCATGCCCGTCCTCTATTTCATCGTCGTCCCCATAGCCTATCTCTCGTTCACTTTCCTCCAGGCCAGCAGCCTCACGCTGCTCTGCATGGGCACACTGTTTCTGGCTTACCTGATTCTATATGACTTGGGCTCAGCAGTAGCCGCGCTATTTCCCTATGGCGGCGGATTCGCCTTCTTTGCCGCGATCAGCACGGCCCTCATCCAGCAGCAAAAGGGACGCCAACGGGCCGAGCAACTGCTGGCCGAGCTGGAAGACGCCCACGAGCAGCTACGAACCTACGCCGCGCAGATTGAGGCACTGGCCGTGGCCGAGGAGCGCAACCGGTTGGCCCGCGAGATTCACGACAGCCTGGGCCACTACCTGACCGCCATCACGATGCAACTGGAGGCGGCGGGCAAGCTGGTCGCCGAGCAGCCGGAGCGGGCAGCCGAGTCCGTCGCCAAGGCGGAGGAAATGGCGCGCGAGAGCCTGGCCGAGGTGCGGCGCTCGGTGGCCGCACTGCGCGCCTCTCCGGTGGATACAGCCGCGCTGGGCGACGCTATCGGCGAACTGATAGAAAACCTCTACGACAGCGGCATTGCGACCACGTTCTCTGTCAAGGGAAAAAGCCAGTCGCTCCCCATCCAGGCCAAGACGGCCCTCTATCGCGCCGCCCAGGAAGGGCTGACCAACGTGCGCAAGCACGCCAAGGCCAGCGCCGTCGAGGTCAAGCTAGTCTACGAACCAGAGCAGGTGATGCTGACCATCACCGATAACGGCGTGGGCCAGCGCAGCGAAGAGAGCGCAGGATTTGGACTGCTGGGGCTGCGCGAGAGAATGAGCTTGGTGGGAGGTACCCTGGAAGCCAACGACGACCCTGAAGGCGGCTTCCGGCTGCGCGTGATCGTGCCACGCGAGTTACAGGAAGATGAGTGACCAGATCCGCGTCCTGATCGCCGACGACCAGCAACTGGTGCGCGAGGGTTTGCACTTGCTGTTGGATTTGATCCCCGGCATCTGCGTGGCGGGTGAAGCACGCGACGGCGTCGAAGCAGTCGAGCAGGCACAAAAGATCGGGCCCGACGTGGTGCTGATGGACGTGCAGATGCCCAAGCTGGACGGTGTGGCCGCTACGCGCCGGATCCAAGAGACCTGCCCCGGGACCAAGGTCATCATCCTCACTACCTTTGACGATGACGAGTACGTCTTTGAGGGATTGCGCGCCGGGGCGGTGGGCTACCTGCTCAAGGACGTGCCCTCGGAGCAACTGGCCCAGGCCATCCGCGCCGCCGCCCGGGGGGAGGCCTTCATCCATCCCTCCGTGACCCGCAAGGTGGTGGCCGAGCTCACCCGTTTGACCGAGCGCGAGCACGTCCGCCGCGAGCAACCGCTGGTCGAGCCACTGAGCCCGCGCGAGATGGAGGTGCTGAGCCTGCTAGCCGAGGGGCTCTCCAACCAGGAGATCGCCGAGCGGCTCGTTATCGCCCACGGCACGGTCAAGAACCACGTCAGCAACATCCTCTCCAAGCTGAACGTGCACAACCGCACGCAAGCGGTGTTGCGCGCGCAGGAGATCGGGCTACTGTGAATAATCACATCTCTATCCCCCCATAGGCCCCCAGGGCCTATTTTTTTATGCCCCCAAATATACCTGGTAGCACATTACAGATGCTTCCCGGTGGCGTACAATAAGCGCAAGTTGGATGAAAGGAACAAGACTTGTGCAGAACCTAAAGACCTTTATCAAGAAGGGAAACATCAGGTCCCCAGCCGTATTGTTCTTTATCGGGGTTTACGCACTGGCGCTCGCGGCAACCCTGCTGACAGACCTAGCAAACGCGCTCATTTTTGTCGGCATCAGCGCAGGAATGCTGCTCCTATGCTGGCTCATCGTCGATATCACCCGCAAAGTGCGAAAGCCCGTTATCGAGATCAGGGGAGCGGCCTTGGAGCTAGCATTTGGTCTGTTGATCCTCACCGTCTGGACGTTCGTCCCCCTGCCCAAGTTGGATTTTGGCGACAACTGGCGACTGGGACTTGTTCTCAGGAAATCCCTTCTGATCGTCGTCCTGCCGTTCGTCCTCTTGAAGCTGCGCAAGTACCCGCTCACGTCTATGGGGCTGACCACGGCCAACTGGAAAAAGAACCTCGCCGTTGGCCTGATCACCTTCGCGGCCCTGGCGATCCCGGGCGCGTTTTACAGTGGCACAGCAGATCTGATCATAAGCGGAAAGATAACGCTCGCTCAGGCCACCATTGCACTCCCCATTTACTTTGTCCACAACCTGTTCCTGTCAGGATTTTCAGAAGAGTTCTTCTTCAGAGCGTTCATACAGACCCGGCTTTCGAAAGTGCTCAAATCCCAAATAGGCGGCCTCCTGATCGCCGCGCTTTTGTTTGGCTTTGTACACCTCGACGACATCATGTACTGGTATCCTGGCACAACAGCAGTCGAAGCGTTTTGCAGAGCGTTCTTTGTGCAAACGTCTACGGGCCTTGTTTTCGGCGTCCTTTGGCAGAGGACCCGGAGTCTGATACCGGGCGTCTTTACTCACACCGCCCTAAATAGTTTGAACAGCTTCGCCTCGATCATCCCCCAACTCGGGTTATGAGATTCAGGCACTCCAAGTGCCACTTTAGAACTGGAGAACTAGAACGATGACAAACGTAAGCATAATTATCGAAACCCAGGAACTGGTCAAGCGATACAGTGATCCCTCGGCACGCCTAGGGCACAGCGTCGACGCGGTAAAGGGCCTCAGCTTTGCCATCCGCCGAGGAGAGATATTCGGTCTCTTGGGCCCCAACGGCGCTGGCAAGACCACCACCATCTCGATGCTCTCCTGCCTGCTGGAGCCAACCGAAGGCACGGCCATCGTCGCTGGATACGACGTGGGCAAAGCGCCGGGCGAGGTCAAGCGGCGCATCGGCCTGGTGCCCCAGGAGCTGGCCCTCTACCCCACCCTCAGTGCGCGCGACAACCTGGACTATTTCGGGCGCATCTACGGGCTGCGCGGCCGCGAGCTGCGCCGGCGCGTGGACGAGGTGCTGGAGACGGTCGATCTAACGGAACGGGCCAAGGCGGCGGTCAAGACCTACAGCGGCGGCATGAAGCGGCGGCTCAACATCGCCGCCGGGCTGCTCCACCGGCCCGAGGTGCTCTTTCTCGACGAACCCACCGTCGGCGTCGATCCCCAGTCGCGCAACGCCATCTTTGAGCACGTGGAGCGGCTGCGAGACGAGGGGATGACGATTCTCTACACCACCCACTACATGGAGGAGGCCGAGCGGCTGTGCGACCGCGTGGCCATCATCGACGAGGGCCGCATCGTCGCCCTGGATACGCCTCGCAAGCTGATCGCCGACCTGGGCGGTGGCATCATCCACCTGGGCGTGGCCAACGGTATGGCCGACGAGATCCTTACCCAAATCCAAGCGCTCTCCCAGGTCAAGACCGCGACGCGCTTCGACGGCAAGGTAAAAGTAGAGGCGGTGCACGCGCAAGAGGCGCTTATCCGCCTGCTGGAGCTGTTCAATCAAACCAATACCGACATCACCGCGCTGGAGGTGCTGGAGCCCAACCTGGAGACCGTTTTCCTGCACCTGACCGGCAAGCGGCTGAGGGAGTAGTTGGGAAACTGGTAGACCAGGAAATCGGTAACTGGTGACCAATCTACCAGTTTACCAACTGCCAATCCACCAATATATAGGAGCAAGATCATGATGCACCAAATCCTATCCACCACTTGGAAGGACCTAAAAATCCTGTTCAAGGACCCCGGCGGGATGGCCACGCTTTTCCTGATGCCGCTGATGTTCATCATCGTGATGAGCACCGCCCTGCAGGGCCTGTTCAACACGGGCACCGACACACAGCCCAGGCGTTTGCCGGTGGTCAACCTCGACCGCGGCGAGTACGCCGCCCAGGTCATCGACGCTCTGGACAGTATCGACGGCATCGAGGTAGAGATAGCGTGGGACGGCGTGACGCTGACGCGCGAGCGGGCCGAGACGCTGGTGGTCGACGGCGAGTGCTCGGTGGCCATCCTCTTTCCCGCCGACTTTTCCGCCCAGATCGCGGCGCGGGTCGAGAATGACGACGCGGCGGCCACCATCGAGCTGATCGCCGACCCAGCGGTATCGACCCAGTTCATCGCTCCCATCCAGGGGATGGTCTTTGGCGCCGCCGAGCGTGTGGCCGAGACAGAGGTGGCTCAGGTCCACATCGCGGAAAGCCTGGCCGAGGCCTTTGCCCAACTGCCCCCAGAGATGCAGCCTGCCCCCGGCCAGATCACCGTCGAGATGAATGGGACAAGCATCGTCACACTGAAGCAGGTCGCGCCAGCAGAGATGGACATCGAAGACGAACCCGACACCTATCAACAGAACGTGCCCGGCTACACCGTCATGGGCGTGTTCTTTATCGTGGGCACGATGGCCTCTTCAATCCTACAGGAGAAGCGCGAAGGCACCTTCCGCCGCCTGCTGGTCGCCCCGCTGCCCAAGCCCATCCTGCTGGCGGGCAAGATACTGCCCCACTACCTGGTCAACCTGGTTCAGATCGCCATCATGTTCGGCGCGGCCCACCTGCTGTTTGGTATGGCCTTTGGCAACCCAATGGCGCTGGCAGCGATCAGCATGACACTGGCAGCGGCGGCCACGGGCTTGGGCATCATGATCGCCGCTCTGGGCAAGACCGACACACAGATCGGTGGGCTCACGTCCCTACTCACATTGACGATGTCAGCATTGGGAGGTTGTCTGATGCCCACCTTCATCATGCCCAGCTTCCTGCAGACGCTCTCTCGCTTCATCCCACACGCTTGGGCCATGCAGGGATTCCAGGACGTGCTGGTGCGCGGATACGGGTTGGCGGGAGTATTGCCCGAGGCAGGTATCCTGCTGGGCTTTGCCGCCGTCTTTTTCCTGATTGGCGTGTGGCGCTTCCGATTCGATTGAATCCTCCCTCCACCGATTCCTTCCCCGTCAGGAAGAGAGAACACTGAACAACAGCAAGCGTTCTGGCGATCCAGCCAGAGCGCTTTTTGGCGCCCGGCAAAACTGCACCGAAAGCCTACGGCAGACACTTGCAATCCTGCCCCGATGGGATAAACTACTATGGTCGGCAAACCAGAGGAGGTCACGATGAAAAAAGTGATCGGGGTCGTCGGAAGCCCGCGCAAGAAGGGGAATACACACATCCTGGTCTCCAGAATCCTGGAGGGCGCGGAGGCAGAGGGAGTCCAAACAGACATCGTCTTGCTCGGCAAGCTAAAGATCCGCGAGTGCGACGGCTGCCACGCCTGCTGGAAAGACAAACCGTGCGCCAAAAGAGACGACATGAACGACCTGTACCCCAAGATCGAAGAGAGCGACGCCATCGTGTTTGGCACACCGGTCTATTGGTACGGGCCGACGGCGCTGATGAAAGGCTTTATCGACCGGTTCGTATACTTTAACTGCCCCGAGAACCGAACCAAGATCAAGGGCAAACGGGCGGCCATAGCCGTGCCCTACGAAGAGGAAAACCCCAAGACGGCCAAACCCGTGGTGACATTCTTTGAGAAAAGCCTCGATTACCTGGAGATGAACCTGATCGGCAAGATCATCGTGCCCGGCGTGAGCGACAAGGGCGACGTCTTGCAGAAGGAACAAGTCCTGGCCAAGGCCTACGAACTCGGGCAAAGGCTAGCCCAATTATAGTTTCCCAATGTTCCGCCATCTCAACTTTCGACTCCTCATATCCTACGTCCTCGTCATCCTCGTCTGCCTGATGCTGGTGGGCCTGGGCTTGCTCATATTTTTGCGCACCAGCCCGCTGTGGACGAACCTGATCACACTGCGCCTGGAGGCCGCGGCCCGCGCGACAATCCCCGCGCTCCGATCAGGGGCAGCTACCCCAGAGACGTTCCCGCGCCTACTGGCAGAAGCCGCAGAGAGGCAGGAAGTGCGCGTCCTGCTGGTCGATAGCCAAAACATCGTGCGCTTTGATAGCAACGATACGTGGACGCGAGAGCAACTGCAGGACGTGCGCAGGCGCGCCAACCAGGACAGAATCCAAGGCACCTTCACCGGTCCCAGCGGCAGGCGGTGGATATTCGTCGGCCGGACAGTGCGCGCGCCGGACAGCGGCCGACAGTTGGTACTCTTCATCGCACCCCGGATGCAGATCCTGGCCTGGTTTGGCACCAACATGCTGCCGCCGATGGTGCAGGCCGGCCTGATCGCCTTGATTCCTTCCGTCCTGCTGGCCCTGCTCATCAGCCGCTCCATCTCCAAGCCCCTGCGGCGGGTGAGCAGGGCCGCGGAGGCCATCGCTCGCGGCGAGACAGGCACGCGCGCGCCTATCTCCGGCCCAACGGAAGTGCGGGCGCTGGCCCGCTCGTTCAACACGATGGCCAACCAGGTCGAGGCAACCCAACAGTCCCAGCGCGATTTTGTGGCCAACGTCTCCCACGAGCTCAAGACCCCCCTCACCTCCATCCAGGGCTTTTCCCAGGCGCTGCTCGACGGCACTGCCTCGACCCCCGAGGCCACCGCCCGCGCAGCGCGCGTCATCCACAAAGAAGCGGAGCGCATGCGCCGCATGGTGGACGATCTGCTCGTCCTGGCCCGCTTCGACGCTGGACAGATGACGCTGGCGCGCGAACGGGTGGAACTCGGCCCGCTGCTGCGCGGCTGCATCGAGAAGCTGACGCCTCAGGCTCAGGCGGCCCAAGTGACCCTGGAGCTGGAGGCCCCGGAACAGCCGGTCGTCACCGGCGACGCAGACCGCCTGGCCCAAGTCTTTGCCAACCTGATCGATAACAGCGTGGCGCACACGCCCGCCGGAGGCAAAGTGACCGTCGTCGCACGCTCGGCGGCGGAGAACACCGTCGAAGTTACAGTCACCGACACAGGGGAGAGCATCCCGCCGGAGGCAATCTCGCGCATCTTTGAGCGCTTCTACCAGGTAGATAGATCGCGCAAGCGCGCTCCCGAGCGTGGCCGCGGCGCCGGACTCGGGCTGGCCATCACCAAAGAGATCGTCGAGGCCCACGGCGGTACCATCACCGCCGAAAGCGTCGTCGGGCTGGGCAGCAAATTCACCATCCGCCTCCCAGCCAACCAACTCGCAAACAATCTGACGACGATACGCACTTAGCCGTGATTCCCAATCACGTGATTTGGAAATCGCGGCTACTAACCCTGCATTTGACAACTCCCTACACTAGTGGTATAAGTACGACCTAGTATACTCAAAACTTGTGCTTCACATCAGCGGGAGCATTGTTACCCAGTGCTCTTTGTTTTGTCTCGAACCAGGAGGTAAACTACCATGATCGAAGTAGAGAACTTGACCCGCTATTACGGCCCGGTGCGGGCTGTCTATGACGTCAACTTCCAGGTGGAGCGGGGGGAAATCGTCGGCTTCCTGGGGCCAAACGGCGCAGGCAAGTCGACGACGATGCGCATCCTCACCAGCTATCTGCCCGCCAGCGCTGGTACAGCGCGCGTCGCCGGCTTTGACGTATTCTACGACTCGCTGGAGGTGCGCCGCCGCGTCGGCTATATGCCGGAGACGGTGCCCCTCTACCCGGAGATGACCGTGAAGGCCTATTTGGACTATATGGCCGAACTGCGCCAGTTGCCCGACGCCAAGCAAGCAGTGGGACGGGCGATGGAGGCCTGCGACGTCACAGAGCGCGCGCACCAACCCATCAAAGAGCTCTCCAAGGGGTATCGCCAGCGCGTCGGCCTGGCGCAGGCCATCCTCCACGAGCCGGAGGTGCTGATCCTGGATGAGCCGACCATCGGCCTCGATCCCCGGCAGGTGGCCGACGTGCGGCAGCTCGTCCGCGACATCGGCCAGGAACACACCATCATCCTCAGCTCCCACATTCTCTCCGAGGTGAGCCAGACCTGCAACCGCATCCTCATCATCAGCGAGGGGCAGATCGTGGCATCGGGGACGCCGGAGGAGCTGACCGCCCGGGTGCAGGAGACGGATCGCGTCAAGGTATTCGTCGAAGGCGCCGAGTCGCCGCAGGTGATCGAGCTGCTGAAGCGGGTGGAGGGCGTGCTCGACGTCGAGACCGACACGGACGGTGCTTACGTCGTTTCCAGCACCCAGGGACACGACAACCGGGCCGAGCTGGCTCGCGCCGTCGTCGAGCAGGGATGGGATCTGCTGGAGCTCGGCACGATGGGGCTAAGCCTGGAGGAGATCTTCCTCAAGGTGACCGAGGGTGTGTCTATCGAAGAACTCGCCGGAGCGCCCTCAGGCGAGGAAAGCGCGGAAATCGAAGAACCGGAGGGAGAGGAGGAAGAAAATGCGTAATATCTGGACCATCGCCAAGCGCGAGCTATACGCTTACTTTGGCTCTATCGTAGCCTATGGCCTCATGGCCGCCTTCCTGGCCATGCAGGGGCTCTTTTTCTTCCTCCTTCTAGCCTACGCCAGGAACCAGCAGTATCCGATGGAAATCGGCGACGTGCTGGGCAGCGGATACCTCTACTTTTTCCTCATCATCTATGCCAGCGCGATCACCATGCGGCTCCTTTCAGAGGAGCAACGCTCGGGCACTCTGGAGGTCATCCTCACCGCTCCCGTGCGCGACTGGGAACTGATCGTGGGCAAGTACCTGTCCAGCCTGATCGTGTTCGCCATCACGCTCGTTATCAGCCTCTACCAGGTTGCCATCCTGGCTGCCGTCGGTGAGCCGGACTGGGGCACGACGTTGAGCGCCTACCTGGGCTTTTTGCTGGTCGGCGGTGGGTTGCTGGCTATCGGCACATTGGCCTCGACCCTCACGCGCAGCCAAGCCATCGCCGTCATCGTCAGCATCGCCGCCGGCGTCGTGCTGTGGCTGTTGCAGTACATGGCTGGCCCCTGGCTGCAAGCCTCCTCCGCCTGGGGGGATATTTACGAAAAAACCGCGTTCTTTACCCACTATGAAGACTTTATCGCCGGGCTGATCAGCACCGAACACATAGTCTACTATATCAGCTGGATAGCGGTCAGTCTATTCCTGGCGACGCAGACGCTACAGGCAAGGAGGTGGCGATAATGGAACAATCGAAATTCCTCAAGTGGCTCAAGCAAGTACAGGAGTTCCTCAAGGAAGCCGGTTTCATCATAGGCCCGCTCTCCCTGGCTGCGATTCTGGGCGGTGTTGCCCGTGTCACTTTTCCGACACTCTTCAGAAGTATACCCTTGCGTGTTGCCCTGAATGACACCTTAACTCTGATTCTTTTGATCGGCGGCGTGGTTCTGGGCGCGCTGTTCATCCTGGGCAACCCGACCCAGGTGCGCACCACGCTGACCAAGCGCGGCACCCTCTACGGGCTCAACGCCGTCCTGATGAGCGTCGCCTTTATCGCCATCATGGTCATCGCGAACATCGTAGCCATCCGGTACAAGTACACCTACGACGCCACCGAGGCCCAGGTACACACACTGTCGGCACAGTCCAAACAGGTCGTCAAGGAGCTCGACCAGAAAATCGAGATCATCGGCTTCTTTAGCGGCAGCAACTATTGGCAACAAGATAGCTTCGAGGAACTGCTCGATCAGTACATGCGCGAAACCGACATGCTCTCCTACAAAGTGATCGATCCCGACAGCCAGCCGCTAGAAGTGCGGGCGTACGAAGAACCATACGAGGGGTTGCTCATCAGAACCGAGACGCGAACCGAGAGGGTCTATTCAGCGAGTGAGCAGAACATCACCGGCGCGATTCTCAAGGTCACCAGCGACATACCCAAGACCGTCTATTTTCTCACCGGCCACCAGGAACACGACCCCGATGCCGGCGGCAACGACGGCTACTCGACGGTGGCCGGCTGGTTGCGCAACCAGAACTATGCGGTCAGGAGCCTCAACCTGGCGCTGGTCACGGATACCATCCCCAGCGACGCGACCGTCATCGTCATCGCCGGGCCGCAAAAGATGCTGCTAGATGGCGAACTGACGCAGCTACAGGCATACCTGGCCAGCGGCGGACGGGCGCTCATCATGCAGGACCCGTTCTCAGAAGCAGACCTAAGCGTCTTTTTGTTCAACTGGCAGGTGCGTTTTGAAAACGGGATAGTCGTAGATCAGATGAGGTATGTAGAAAACCCCGCTTATCCAGCGACGGATAGCTACCCATACAGCACCATAACCCAGGACATGAACGGCATGATAGCAGTCTTCCCCCGCGCCCGCGGCGTTTCACAGATAGGGGACGCCGCCTCGACCGACATCACGTACACGCCGCTGGTTGAGACGTCGAACCAAAGCTGGGGCGAGACGAGCGAGGAGGTAGCCGAACGAGATGAGGCCGACATCGCGGGCCCCCTTGTCCTGGCAGCAGCCATCGAGTCCCAACCGACGCTCACTGCCGAGTCAGATGATGCCGGAACAAAGACGCGCATGGTGTTGATCGGTGATTCCGACTTTGCCAGCAACGCCACCGCCGATATCCCCGGGAACGGCGTCCTGTTCCTGAACGCCGTCAACTGGCTGGCCGAGGAGGAACAACTGATCGCCATCGGGCCAAAAGACGCTGGGGGCCAGCCGCCCTCGTTTACCGAAACGACGAACGTCGTGATTGGCCTGAGCAGCATTTGTGGTGTCCCGGTCATCATCCTTGGCCTGGGAGGCGTCGTCTGGATCGTGAGACGACTGCGCCCCAAGATCGTGACCCAACCCACGCTTGAAGAGCTTGAGGAATTTGAAGAAACAGGAGAGGTGGAACCACTATGAATCAGCAGCGACACAGGCCCTGGCTCCCAACCGTGATCCTGATTGGCATCGTCGCCCTGCTGGTCCTATTCGTCATCTTTGTGATGCCCAACCTGAACCCGCCGCCAGAGCCTGGCGTTGAGTCGACGCTCGCCCTGCTGTGGGCGTTCGACAGCGAGGACCTGGTCCACATCTCGATAACCAGGGGAGAACAGACGACGACGGTCGAGCGCACGGGGATGACCTGGCGTGTGGTCGAGCCGTCTCCGGGCGATGCCGACATCCTCCGCGTTTACAACGTGGCGGATCAGGTGGCCATGATGCGCTCCCGCATCCTGAAGGGCAACCTGGCCGACTTTGGTCTGATGGACCCCCAGGCAGAGGTGACGTTGGGCCTCGGCGACGAGTCGACGGTCAGCTTCGCCATCGGCGACCTGAATCCGAATGGCACACACTACTACGTCCAGAAGGAGGACGACCCGGAGATCCATCTGGTGCCGGCCAGCAGCATCGACGGGCTACTCGACATGGTGGACAACCCACCCTACCCGCCGACGGCCACGCCGCCGCCCAGCCCCGTGGAAACAGAGGCGCCGGAAGAAAGCCCAACAGAGACGCCGACGGAAAAACCCACCGAGAACCCGACAGAGGAGCCTACGGAGACACCCACAGCAGACGCTTCGGAGACAAAGACACCGACGTCAGAGTCGTAACGCTTGGACCTTGCATATTAAAACGGCCCTGCCGGTTCGACAGGGCCGTTTTTGTAGGCCAGATTGGCAATCCGGTCTACTCATAGACCGAGCTACCTATCGGCTGCCTAACAGGTTGCTATCAGTCCAAAACACAAATGACACGAATCCCGCGAATGCTTACGTTCCTAGGGATTCGTTTCATTCATGTGATTCGTGATTTCGTGTCATTCGTGTCCAGGCTTGCCTCCATCGGCCTACGAAGCTATAATCGAACCCGAGGGAGGCGCACATGGACGAAAGCACAAAAAAAACGTATGTAGGCTGTGGCCGAGCAGTCCTGGCCGCCGCATTGCTTCTGTGGCTGGGGCTGGTGCCGGTCGGAGCGCTGCTGGTATCGAAACTGATCCTGGAGGACATGGCCTCGTCGCGCGTGGTGACTGCAATCGCCGTCGCCGCCACCGCACTATTCCTGCTGCCGCCATTCTTAGGCATCGCGCTGTTCACCCGGCGCCGGGCGAGCTGGCAGGCGCTGGCGGCCCTGGCCGCCGCATGCACGGCCATCAGCGGCTACCTGCTGCTCGACGCCACGGTACAGACCCTGCTTCCCAGGCCCCCATCCCCCGCGCTTTACGGAGAAGGCGCCGAGGTGGCCGCCGTGCGCCTGGGCGTCCTGCTGCCATACACGCTGCTCGCCGCCTGGCTGATCCCGCGCCTGGCCGGGGCGCCCCGCCGCTCCCTGTGGGCCTGGTTGGGACTGGATCACATCGACCTCCCCACTCTGTTGCTGGCGCTGGCCATAGCCGCATTGGCGGTCGTCACTTGGCCCCTGACGGGCGCATTGGGCGACAGCCTCACCAGCCTGAGCCTGATCTTTCAGACGCTGGTGGACGTCATTCTGCAAGCGCTCCTCGTGTGGGGCGTCGTCTTTTGCCTGCTGAACACTGCGTTCCCCAAACCGTGGACCGCCGCTCTGATGACCATCCTGCTCTACAGCACGGCCACGCTCGGCGCGACGCTGCACACGGGCGATGCGGCCACAGCCGGGAACAGCTTTGCCCTGCTGCCACTGGCGTTCCTGCTCACCGAGCTGCGCGCCCGCAAGAGCGGCATCTACCCCCTGCTGCCGGTGGCGTTCTGCTTCCGCGCCATACCCGCGCTCTTTGTGGATCCGCGCGATGTCCTCGCCAGCGGCATTCCCGAGATGCAGCACGTGCTCAGCCACGCCCTCGGATGGGGCGTCGTGATCGTCGCCGGCCCGCTGCTGTGGGGCGAACGCAAGCTGCTGCACGCACTGCGCGACCAGGTACGCGTGCCCTCCTGGGCGCGCGTAGTCACGTTCGGGCTGGCAGCGCTGGTCCTCTGGCTGGCGTGGGGCGGGATGTACGTCTTTGGCGGCAAGCCGGGATTTTACGACGCCGGCTTTCTGATCATCCTCGAAGAGCAAGCCGACCTGAGCGACGCCTACACCATCGCCGACCGGGAAGCACGCGGGCAGTACGTGTACGACACGCTGGCCGAGACCGCCGAGCGCACACAGGCCCCGCTGCGCGAGGAACTGGATCGATTGAACGCGCCCTACCGGCCATACTACATCGTCAACATGATCCGCGTGGATGGCCATCGCTGGCTGGTGGACCGGTTCCGAAATCGGCCCGGTGTGGTGCGCGTGATCCTCAACCCCAACGTGCGCGAGTACCCCAATCGCGTCCCACTCCCCTACGGCGAAAGCGATACCCCTCCTAGCGGCATTCAATCGAACCTGGCAGCAATCAACGCCGACGACGCCTGGGCGCTGGGGGTGATCGGCGAGGGCATCGTCGTCGCCGGGCAAGACACAGGCTACGACTGGACGCATCCCGCGCTCAAGCCACACTATCGCGGCTGGGATGGAGAGCAGGCCTCCCACGACTACAACTGGCTCGACGCCTGGGACCACACCGCCGTTCCGTTCGATTACGACTCCCACGGCACGCACACGATGGGCACGGTGCTTGGAGACGACGGCGAGCGCAACCGAACCGGGGTGGCGCCGGGTGCCGAGTGGATGGGCTGCCGCAATATGCGGCGCGGCGTGGGCAACCCCGGCTCCTATGCCGAGTGCATGGAGTTCTTCCTCGCTCCCTACCCACACGGAGGCGATCCATTCACCGACGGCGACGTGCGCCTGGCCCCGCACGTGATCAACAACTCGTGGGGTTGCCCCTACTGGGAGGGCTGCTTTGCTTATACGTTGGAGCCCGCCGTCGAGGCACTGCGCGCGGCGGGCATCATGATGGTCGTCAGTGCGGGCAACGAAGGCCCCGCCTGCAGCACGGTGACCGATCCCCCGGCCAACTACGACGCCTCCTTTTCCATCGCGGCGACGGACGACAGCGAAAGCGTTACCTCCTTCAGCAGCCGCGGGCCGGTGGGCGCGCTGACCAAGCCCGACATTTCCGCGCCGGGCGCACAGGTACGCTCCAGCGTGCCCGGCGGCGGATACGGGTACGCTGGGGGAACGTCGATGGCCGGTCCCCACGTAGCAGGAGTTGTGGCGCTTCTCTGGTCGGCTGATCCAACCCTCGTCGGCGACATCGACGCGACGGAGCGCCTCATCTGCGAGACCGCCGTGCCCAAGCCAGTGGAGGAGACTTGCAGCACCGAAGAGCCGCAAGGTCAATTCGCGTCCCTGATGTCGAACCCCGTGTGCGCCTGCGGCGGCGTGAGCGGGGTGCCCAACAACGTCTATGGCTGCGGCTTTATCGACGCGGAAGCGGCCGTCAAAGCCACGCTGGAGCGATGAATCATAACGAGTAGGAGGACAACACCATGCGAGACGTACTGGCCATTATCCTGGGAGGTGGGCGAGGCACGCGCCTGTATCCCCTGACCAAACTACGCGCCAAACCGGCCGTGCCCATCGGCGGTAGATACCGCTTGATCGACGTTCCCATCAGCAACTGCCTCAACTCGGACATCCACAAGATCTATGTCCTGACCCAGTTCCTCTCGGCATCCCTTCACCGCCACATCTTTCAGACCTACAAGTTCGACCTGTTCTCCGGCGGTTTCGTCGATATCCTGGCGGCTGAGGAGACAACCAGCGGCATGGATTGGTATCAGGGCACCGCCGACGCCGTGCGCAAGCAACTGCCCCATTTCTCCAACGCCCGCGTCGAGGACATTCTGATTCTCTCCGGCGACCATCTCTACCGCATGGATTATGGGGAGTACATCGAGTTCCACCGCGAGCAGCGGGCCGACGTGACCATCGCGGCACAGCCGGTGACTGTGGCCGACGCTTCGCGCTTTGGCATCCTCAAGACCGACGAGGATGGCCGCATCACCTCCTTCCACGAAAAGCCTCAGGGTGACGAGGCCGAGAGCCTGGAGTGCATCCCGGGCAGCGACCGGCCCTGTCTGGCCTCGATGGGCATCTATATCTTTCGCCCCGACGTGCTGCAAGAGCTGCTGGAGGAATCGGACGCCGAGGATTTCGGCAAACAGATCATACCGACGGCCATCGAGAGCCGCCGCGTGTACGGCTTTCTATTCGACGGCTACTGGGAGGACATTGGCACCATCCGCTCCTTTTACGAGGCCAATCTGGCCCTGACGCTTCCCGACCCTCCTTTTGACTTTTACGGCCCCCAACGCCCCATCTACAGCCGACCGCGCTTCCTGCCCCCCTCGCGGGCCGACGATTGCCACCTCGATCGCGTCGCGCTAGCCGAAGGGTGCATCATCAACAAGGCGGACATCCGTGAGTCGGTGATCGGGTTGCGCAGCATCGTCAGGGCGGGTGCGCATCTCACGCGGACGGTGATGATGGGCGCCGATTTTTACGAGACACCCGAGCGCAAGATGGAAAATCACCGGCTGGGCGTGCCCGACGTGGGCATTGGGCACGGCAGCCGCATCGAGGGGGCCATCATCGACAAAAACGCCCACATCGGGGAGGACGTGATCATCCGCTCCCACGAAGACGAGACGGAATTCGTCGAGACGGAGGACTATACCATCAAGGATGGCGTCGTCGTCATTCCGAAAAACGCCACCATCCCCGGTGGAACGGTGATCTGACTGGGATCGCCTTAACCACAGATTACGCCGATTTTCACTGATTTTGTGTCCTCACATCTGTGTCAATCTGTGGTTAAATGCACCCTTAGCTTATTGTAGGGCAGACGGGACATTCACACCGCGAGACGCCTGGCCCGCCAATCTCGGATGGCAACCGGCAGATAAAGCAGCAACATCGCTACTAGCCCGATCCCCTCGATGTACAGGATGTACCACGGCCAGGGAGGCAACACATCGAGCAGACTGGCCGTCTCCGGCTTGCGGGCAATGAACAAATAGTTGCTGCCGATGAGCGCGTTTACCACGGCCACGAACAACATATATAGGTTTCCCACCACCGCGACACGGAGGATGGATTTGGGGCGAGGACGGTAACCCTCCACGACCGTCATAAAGACCGCACCGGTGATGATAGAGCCGTGCGAGACAAACACTTGGAAGAAGCGAAAGTGGGGAAACCCATACTGCCCGGCGTCGGGCGTGATGACGGCCTGCGAAGCACCGGCGATGCCCAGGAGGTAGGCGAACTCGTATATGCAATAGTTCTTGGTGAGCAGCATCACGGCGCTGAGCCAGACCAGCACACTGCACAGGTGAAAGGGAAGCAACCTTTGGGCGGTCCATTGGCCCGTTGCCAGGTTCCACACGTGCCACGCAGTCTCGGTAAAAATGAGGATAAAGGCCAGCGTGTAGCGAACGATGGATCGCCAGCGCAAGGAAAGACGCCGCCCAAAGCAAATGATGGCGACGTTGACCAACGCGATGACACTCATGGCCACGAGGTGGGGTAAGCCAAATAGCTGAAAGGGGTCGCCCAAGTAATCCTTAGCAAAGAACTGTTCCATTGTGACCAGCGCCTTTGTGTAGATATGGGAAAGACAATCATTTACCCCCACCCAGCAGAAAGTAATGATAACGCAGACCGGCGAATTTGCCAAGCGACCGAACGAAGGAGTTGTAATGACCCCAAAACAACACCGGTGGCAAAAGACGACCATCTACCAGATCTATCCCCGCTCGTTCGCAGACTCAAACGACGACGGCATCGGTGACCTGTGCGGGATCATCTCCAAGCTCGACTACATCCAGGACCTCGGTTTCGAGACGATCTGGGTCTCGCCGTTCTTTCGCAGCCCACAGCAGGATTGGGGCTACGACGTCAGCGACTATTACACCGTCGCCCCCGAATACGGGGATGTGGCAGATGCGAACGAGCTGATAGACGCGGTTCACCGGCGGGGCATGCGCATCCTGTTCGATCTGGTGATGAACCACACGTCGATTCAGCATCCCTGGTTCCAGGAATCGCGCAGCAGCCGGGATAATCCCAAAAGAGACTGGTACATCTGGAAGGACGGCCGCAGCCAGCGCCCACCCAACAACTGGAAGGCTATACCGGGCGGATCGGCCTGGCACTATGACGAAGGGACCGACCAGTGGTACTATGCCAGCTTTTTGCCCTTCCAGCCAGACCTGAACTTTCGCAATCCGGACGTGAAGGAAGCGATGCTCGACGTCGTGCGCTACTGGCTGGACAAGGGCGTGGACGGCTTTCGGCTGGACATCTTTCACGTCATCTACGAGGACGCCCAGTTTCGCGACAATCCCTTCGCCCCGGTCTATGTGCCCTCGGACCATGCGGCGGCCGGCTTCTTTCAAAAGTGGAAGTACAACCTGAACCAACCCGAGACCCTTGAACTGGCCAGGGAACTGCGAGCCATCACCGACGCGTACTCGCCAGATAGGCTGCTGCTGGGCGAGCTCTTTGGGGACGACGATACGATCCGGAGGTATCTCGGCGAGCGACAGGACGGGCTGAACCTGGTGTTTCTGTGGAAGCTGTTGCAGTTGGAGCCGAATGCCCGCTTCTTCCGGGACGTGATCCGCCACTATGAGGCGAACTACCCGGCTCCCTACGTTCCCGTCTATGTCTTTGGCAACCACGACCAGAAACGCGTCATCTCCAAGATCAGCAACGACACCAGAAAGGCGAAACTGTTGGCCCTGTTCCAGTTCACCGTCCGCAGCCTCCCGGTCACGTATTACGGTGAGGAGATCGGCATGGCGGAAGGGCGACTTTCGGCCAAGACAGCCAAGGATCCACTGGGCCGGCGGTATGCCTGGGTACCGGACTTTCTCGTGGACCTGCTGAACCTGTACGTCAACCGGGATGGATGCCGCACCCCGATGCAGTGGGACGCCGGTCCGAACGCCGGCTTTTGCGGGCAGGATGCGATGCCCTGGCTGCCCGTGCACGAGAACCACGGGACGGTCAACGTGAAAAGCGAACGAGCCGACGCAGGCTCGCTCTTGAACGTCTACAGGCAGCTCTTGCGCCTGAGGCAGGACAGCGTGGCGCTCCAAGAGGGCACGATTCAGCTCGTCGACGAGGCGGATGCAGACGAGAACGTGCTGGCATACCGGCGCAAACTTGGCGGCGAAGAAATCCTCGTGGCGATCAACTTTGGCCAGACTTCGGGTGAATTCTACAATCGGACGGCGTGCAAGCAGGTACTGTTCGAAATCGGCATGAACGATGTCTCCCCCCCACCTAACCTCCCCCACCACGGGGGGAGGAACCGGATGCCGCCGTATTCTGGCGTCATCCTGGGCAAGTAGCCCAGCCCCGTTCGCGGTTATGCAGTAACATCCATTTGCCACCCAGCCCGGAGGTGAACCTCCAAGCTAAGAAAAAAAAACCTTCGGGCTGTTTTTTAGCCCCCAAAAGGGGGCTTTGCCCTCTTAGCCCGGTGCCTTCAGCTCCGGGCTCCTCTTCTTCGAAACCTCCATCATCTCACTGCGTACTATTTCTTGACAACCCGCTTGCTTGGCTTATAATGTGACCCTGGTCATTTTTTTGAACCAAGCATGGTCACAGAAACAGGAAGTACGCTATGAAACGTCGCACCATCTATATCATCTTGGGCATCGTGCTCGTCGCGGCGATCGCTGCCGTGATTGTGTGGCGCACGCAGCAGGCACAGGCTTCCGAAGAGGAAACCCGCTCCGCCGTGGTCGAGCGCGGCACGCTGCTGGTGGCCGTCTCTGCCAGCGGCAGTGTTGAGCCTCAGAACAGCGTGGGACTGACCTTCGAGTCGCCCGGGCAGGTCGCCGACGTGCCGGTCAAGGTAGGAGATCGTGTCGAAACCGGCGACGTGCTTGCCCAGTTGGATACCAGGCAGCTAGAGTTGCAGGTCCATCAGGCTCAGGCGGCGCTGGCGGCGGCCGAGGCGCAACTAGCTCAGCTCAAGGCCGGACCGCGACCGGAGGAGGTCGCGGCGGCGGAAGCCGACCTACGGGCAGCGCAGGCCCAGGTGAACAACGCCGTCGCCAACCTGGATCAGCTCCAGTCCGGCCCGACCGAGGCGCAGATCGCCGCTGCCGAGACCCAGGTGGCGCAGGCAGAGCTGCAGCACAAGGTCGCCTTGCTCGAATACGACCGGGTCCGGGGGATCAAGGTCAGAGAGGAGAAGCTAGAACAGACAGCCTACGACCTCCACACTGCGGAAAAGTCCCTGGCCGCCGCCCAGGCAGCATTGGAGGACGCGCAGGCCGGCGCAGACGCCGATGACCTTCGCGCTGCTCAGGCCAACGTCAACGGCGCCGTGGCGCAGCAGGATGCTGCACAGGCCCGGCTTAACCTATTGCTGGCAGGGACTACTGAGGAACAAATCGCCGACGCAGAGGCGCAGGTGGAGCGCGCACAGGCTGCCTTGGAGCAAGCGCAGCTCAGCCTAGAACGCGCCACGCTGTATGCCCCCTTTGATGGCGTCGTCGCCCGGGTGAACGTCTCCGCCGGCGAGATGGCCCCCGCAGGCCTGCCGGTGATCACGCTGCTGGACCCCTCCGGGCTCCAGGTCGCCATCGGCGTGGACGAGTTGGACGTGGGGCAACTGGCCGTCGGCCAGTCGGCTCAGGTGACGCTCGACGCGCTCCCAGACACCACGCTCGACGGCACCGTAAAGAGCATCGCCCCGGCGGCCACCATCGATCAGGGCGGCGTCACCTACTACGATGTGGTCGTCACCCTGGAACCCACCGACGCACCCGTCCGCGCCGACATGACGGCCAACGTGACCATCGTGATCAAGGAACTGATCGACGTGCTGACCATCCCCACGTGGGTGGTGCGCGTGGATCGCACCACCGGCCAGACCTACGTCAACCAGCGTGCCGGGGGCGAGATCGAGCGTGTGGACGTCGCGCTGGGTGTGCGGTATGAGGGCGTCGCCCAGGTACTGGATGGGCTTGCCGAAGGGGACGAGGTCATCTGGGTGCCGGAAGACCCCTTCGAATTTGGAGACCAGTGATGAAACGCAGAACGCTCTACATCGTCTTGGGTGTCGTCGCCATCGCGGCCGTGGTTAGTACAGTCGTCATCCTGCAGCGGCGGCAGGCAGCGCAGCCGACCGACGAACAGACCACCGCCGTGGTCGAGCGCGGCACGCTGCTGGTGGCCGTCTCTGCCAGCGGCGCCATCGAACCACGGGATCGGGTCAGCCTGAGCTTTGAGCAACCCGGACTGGTCGACGAGGTCCTGGTGGAGGTTGGAGACGAGGTCAAGAAAGGTGACCCGCTGGCGCGATTGGACAGCGAGCAGCTAGCGCTGCAGGTGCGCCAGGCCCAGGCCTCGCTGGATTCAGCCAAGGCACAACTAGCGCAACTCGAGGCCGACGCGCGCCCGGAGGAGATCGCCGCTGCCGAGGCCAACCTGCGCGCCGCCGAGGCCCAGGTGAACAACGCCGACGCCCAACTCGACCGGCTTCGTTCCGGGGCTACAGCGGCAGAGCTCGCCGCCGCCGAGGCCGAACTTGCATCAGCGATGACGGAGCAGAAAAAGGCCGAGGACCTGCACGACAGGACGATGGAGTGCTTTCACATCAAAATACCCAAGTATTACGAGGGCACCATCTGCCCGGCCCTGGGTGCGCCAGAGGAGCAGGCGCGTTACAGCCTCGCCGCCGCCGACAAGGCGCTCGCCGCCGCCCAAGCGCAGTACGACGAACTGCTTGCCGGGACGGACGTCGACCAGCTGCGCGCCGCCGAGGCCAACGTCATGGCCGCCTCTGCGCAGCGGGACGCAGCCCAAGCCCAACTCGACCTGTTGCTGACCGGGGCCACCGACGAGCAGGTCGCGGCCGCCGAGGCACAGGTTGAGCAGGCACAGACCACGCTGGAGCAGGCGGAGCTGGCACTGGAACTCGCCACGCTACACGCCCCCTTCGACGGCATCGTCTCCGAGGTCAACGTCAAAGCCGGCGAGATCGCGTCAACCGCGCCGGCAGTCACCGTGGTCGATACTAGCCAGTTCCACGTCACCGTCAGCGTGGACGAAATAGACGTGGCGCGGCTGGACGAGGGACAGACCGCCCAGGTGACGATAGAGGCATTTCCAGACGTGACCCTCTCGGGCAGCGTGGAGCGCATCGCGCCCGCTGCCACGTTCGAAGGCGGCGTGGTCTACTACGACGTCACCATTGCTTTGAACCCCACCGACACGCCCATCCGCGCCGACATGACGGCCAACGCGACCATCGTAGTCGAGGAACTGAGCGACGTGCTACTGATCCCTACCTGGGTAGTGCGTGTGGACAACAGGACAGGACAGACCTACGTGGACAAGCAGATCGAAAAGAAAACAGAGCGCGTGGACGTGACGCTGGGCGTGCGCCACGAAGGCGTCGTCCAGGTGCTCGACGGCCTTTCCGAGGGGGACGTAGCCGTCTGGGTCGAGACCAACCCATTTGGGCCGCAGTAAGGAGACGCAGGTGGCGCCATCACAAACATCACCCGTCATCGAACTGAACGACATCTCCAAAGTCTATCAGATGGGCGAGATAGAGGTGCACGCCCTGCGCGACGTCGACATGGAGGTGGAAGCCGGGGAGATGATGGCCATCATGGGACCGTCCGGTTCCGGCAAGTCCACCATGATGAACATCGTGGGCTGTCTCGACCAACCGACCACGGGCACGTATCTGCTGGATGAAAAAGACGTCAGCCGCCTCGACGACGACCAACTGGCCGAGATCCGCAATCACAAGATCGGGTTCGTGTTCCAGACCTTTAACCTGCTGGCCCGCACGAGCGCCCTCGAGAACGTCATGCTGCCGCTGATCTATGCCGGGCTGGGACGGACGGAGCGGCTGGAGCAGGCGCGGCAGGCCTTGGACGCGGTCGGGCTGGCCCGGCGCATGGAGCACACGCCGAACGAGCTTTCCGGAGGCCAACAGCAGCGAGTGGCCATCGCGCGGGCGCTGGTGAACAATCCATCCATCATCCTGGCCGACGAGCCGACGGGCAACCTGGACAGCAAGTCGGGGGCCGAGGTGATGGCCATATTGCAAGGGCTGAACCAGGAACGCGGCATCACCGTCGTCCTGGTGACCCACGATCCCAGAATCGCGCGCCACACCAATCGGATCGTTCACCTGTACGACGGGCTGATCACGAAAGAGGAGACCATACACGAGCCCCTGATGGCCCTGGGCGAAGGTGAGACCTCATGAAGATCCTGGAGAGCGTGCGCTTGGCCTTTCGCGCGCTAACCGCCAACAAGCTGCGTGCCGCCCTGACGATGCTGGGCATCGTCATCGGCGTCGGCGCGGTGATCACCTTGATGTCAGCCGGCGAGGGAGTGTCCGTCTATATCGAAGAGCAATTCCAGGGTATCGGCAGCAATCTGCTGTTCGTCGCGCCCGGCTCGCAAGAGGAGTTCGAATCAGGCGGCGGCCCACCCGGGGCAGGCGGCTCCACGGCGGAGCTGACCAACGGGGACGCCGAGGCCCTGCGCGATCCCGTCCGCGCTCCCGACGTGGTCGCCGTCGCGCCAGCGGTAAGCGACATAGCCACCGTCGCCACCGGGCGGCGCGACATGATCGCCCAGGTACATGGTGTTCCCCCGGAATACGCCGAAATTCGCAACTGGTACCCCGAGGTGGGAACGTACTTTGACGAAGAGCACATGAACAGCCGCTCTCGGGTCGCGGTCATCGGCAAGGACGTGGTCGAGAAACTCTTTCCCGAAAACCCCTACCCGCTGGACCAGACGATCAAGATCAACGACGTCCCCTTCCGCGTCATCGGCATCTTGGAGGAAAAGGGCGGCTCGTCCTTCAGCAACGAGGACGAGAGCGTCATCATCCCGCTGACGACGGCGCAGACGCGCCTCTTCCCATCCCGCAGCAAGTCGGGCGACTACCTGATCGATGCCATCATCATCCAGTCGTCGGACGAGGAGCGCATGGACGCGGCCTCGGAGCAAGTGGCCGCCATCCTGCGCGAGCGGCACGACATCGACTTTCGGGACGAGGATGACTTTTCCATGGTCAGCCAGGCAGACATCATCGCCGTCTTTGGCGAGATCACGGGCGTGCTGACAATCTTTTTGGGAGCCATCGCGGGAATCAGCCTGGTAGTAGGCGGCATCGGCATCATGAACATCATGCTGGTCTCGGTGACGGAGCGCACGCGGGAGATCGGCCTGCGCAAAGCGGTGGGCGCGCGGCGGCGCGACATCCTGTGGCAATTCCTGGTTGAGGCGGTGGCACTCTCGGTGTTTGGCGGCATCATAGGCATCATCCTGGGAGCCACCGGAGCCGAGATCATCTCCGCACTGGTCGATGGCTTTCGCTCCATCGTCACGCTGGACGCGGTCGTGCTGGCGACGACCTTTTCGGCGGCGGTGGGCCTCTTCTTCGGCATCTACCCGGCCCGGCGGGCCTCGCTGCTCAATCCCATCGACGCACTGAGATACGAGTGATGCGTGATTCGTGATTCGTGATAACGAGCTCGTGCATTGCGCGTTCAAAGTCCAATCCCTAACTACCAAATACTTTTCGAGCAGTCGCCATGTCCGCTGGGACACCCTCAATGACGAAAATCTGCTGCAACGTAGGGCAAATTGCCAATTTGCCCCACATATGCAGGAGCAAAGCCCCCGCTAGCCATTAACTTGTTTGCACGAGCGCCAAAAGCCCGGTTTCTCTGATAAATCAATGATAAGTGTAATACGTGTGCAGCGGCTCAAAGCCGACCTGATCCTGCTCGCCGTGGCCATCATCTGGGGCAGTGCCTTTGTCGCCCAGCGCGCCGGCAACGAGCAGGTCGGACCGTTTACCTTCAACGCCGTGCGCTTCCTGGTGGGCGGCTTGGTCTTGTTGCCCATCTTGGTCTGGCAGTGGCTCCGGAGAAAACAAACGCCTTCCCCCGCTCCATCCCAGAAGAACAAGCTGTGGCGCAGCGGGGGGCTGCTGGGGCTGCTCCTCTTTGGCGGCGCGTCGCTTCAACAACTGGGATTGGTCACCACCACCGCCGGCAAGGGCGGCTTTATCACCGGGCTGTACGTCGTCATCGTGCCGCTGCTGCTGGCGCTCTTTTGGCACGAACGAGTCAGGCGGGCCAATTGGGCCGGCGCAGGACTGGCCGTCGTGGGACTGTTCCTCCTCAGCGTCAGCCTGCAGGAAGCGTTCCACATAGAACCCGGCGACGTGTGGGTGCTGTTCGGGGCGTTCGCCTGGGCCATGCACGTCATCGCCGTCGGGCGACTGGCGCCGGGGCATGATCCGCTGGCACTGGCGACAGCGCAATACGTCATCTGCGCGCTGCTTTGCGCGGCAGCGGCGCTCGTGTCAGAATGGGGGACGTGGGACGGCATGGTCAGGGCCGCGCCCGCGATCCTGTACGCCGGCGTGCTCTCTACCGGCCTGGCCTACACCGGGCAGATCGTGGCCCAGCGGCACGCCCCGGCCGCCGACGCAGCCATCATCCTAAGCATGGAGTCGGCCTTTGCCGCGCTCTCCGGCTGGTTGGCGCTGGGCGAGACGCTGACGGCACAACAACTGGCCGGCTGTGCGTTGATTTTCGCCGGCATGCTGCTGGCACAGCTTCCATCGTTCATCTCCAGCGCGGGCACAAGAAGGAGTAAAGTACAATGAAAACCACAAGATTGGGCAAAACCGAACTAGAAGTCTCTCGGGTAGGCTTTGGCGGCATCCCCATCCAACGCCTCACAGAGGACGAGGCGGTCAAGGTCGTCAGGCGCTGCATCGACCTAGGCATCACGTTTCTGGACACTGCCAACGCCTACACGACCAGCGAGGAGCGGATCGGCAAGGCGATTGCCGGCCGCCGGGAGCAACTGGTCATTGCCACCAAGACGGGCGCGCGCGATAAGCAGACGGCGCTCGAACACCTGGAGAACAGCCTCCGCTGCCTGCGGATGGAGACCATCGACCTGTGGCAGTTCCACAACGTCAGCAGCGCAGAGGCGTACGAAGAGATCCTCGGCCCGGGCGGGGCGATGGAGGCGGCGCAGGAGGCGTTACAGGCGGGCAAGGTGCGCCACGTGGGCGTCACCGCCCACTCGATGGATATGGCGCTCAAGATGGTTCCGACGGGGCTGTTCGAGACGCTCCAGTTCCCCTTCAACTTTGTGACCAACGAGCCCGCCGACGAGCTGCTGCCGCTGGTCGAGAAACACGACCTCGGCTTTATCGCCATGAAGCCGTTCGCCGGCGGCATGCTGGCGGACGCCCGACTGGCCATCAAGTACCTGCTGCAATTCGACGTCGCCGTGCCCGACCCCGGCATCGAAACAGTCGATGAAATCACAAAGATCGTGGACATCGTCAACGGGCCGTGGGGGCTGACCCCGCAGGAGCGTCAGGCGATAGCGGACTTTCGGGCGCAGGCAGGCACGCGCTTCTGCCGGCGCTGCGAGTACTGCCAGCCCTGCCCGCAGGACGTGCGCATCTCGACGATCATGAACCTGCCCAGCTTTTTGAAGCGTTTTTCCAGAGAGAAACTTTCCGAGGGCTGGGTCGCAGAGGCCATGCAGACGGGAGAGAACTGCATCGAGTGCGGCGAGTGCGAGGAAAAGTGCCCCTATCACCTCCCGATCCGGGAGATGATTGCCGAGAACCTCGCGCTTTACAAACACAAGATCGCGGGCGCGTGATCCAAGACCTCAGAGGTCTGCTGCGAGGACCTGCTCTTGCACCATTCCGATCCCGGCCCACGCGAACCGCAGGCCAGTATAGATGAGGAACAATCCGCACACCACGAGGAGCACCCGGTAGACCCGATCGCTCAGCCAGCGGCGGCCCGAGCCCACCACCGAGGCCAGGAAGGTGTTCCAGGCATAATCAGCAGCGATGTGGCCCAAGTAGAAGGCGCACAGGGCCATCAGCCCATCCTCCCACGTCGCCAGCACGTACCCGCCGCCCACGCCGATCCACCACAGATACCAAAAAGGAATTGCTCACCGTGGTGGCAATCCCCAGTCCGATCAAACTGCGATTCGCCCGAAACCCGGCGCTCTCGCCTGGCTGGGGCAGCTTGAACTCGCGCCGTAGCGCGCCCCACCCCAGCGACCCGCCCATCCACAGCAGGAACAGCCCACCCAGAATGCCGATACTGGCGACGAGGAGCGGGTAGCGCAGCGCCTGCCCCATCCCCAAAGCCAGCGCACCGACCATCAGCAGCTCGGTCAACGCGTGGCCGGTGGAGATCAACAGGCCCACGCGCAACCCCCGCCGCGCTGACCGCCCCCGGGCTGATCACCGGGCCGATGGCCACGCAGAACGACCAGGCGAAGACACCAAGATAGCTCACCCTGCGCCCCGTTTCAGCCCGCTTCTTCCCAACAAATCCAGCCAGTTCCCGGAGACACCTGTCCGAGCCGCTTCACGGCCAATATAAGCAATATCCAGTTCTGCGCCCGACACGCGCAGGATACTCTCAACATCATCCAGATGCCGCGTGGAGCCACTCTCCCGAAAAGCCTACAACTTGGTCAGAATCACTGATTCAGGCGGCATGTAGGCAGCTTGGCGGATCTCGTCAAACTGCTTCACCTGGCGATGCTCGAAAGCCCAAATCAACACCGGGTCGCGCCCGGCGACGCAGAAATCGACCTTGATGTTGGTCTCCAGGTGAATGACGTTAAAGTAGAAATGGCGTTCCAGTGCGTCGCGGATGGCTTCGGCGGAAACACAATAGCCGTCCTCCTCAAACAGCCGGGCAAGGACATCCACCCGATCGCGGCTCAGATGAATTACTACGTCCATATCCTGGGTAAAGCGCGGCTCGCCATACATCACCGTTGCCACGCCGCCCCATATGAGATACTCAACACCCATCGCTTCGAGGATGTCAATCACGCCACCAAAAGCGCGATTCTGCGCAAGGGGTGCATCGGCCATAGCTGCCTTACCTTAGAATGGGCTCTACTCCTGTCACCAATCGGCGAGCCTCAGTTTCGACCTGATCACTGCTCCAATCAGGATGACGCGAACGGACTGCCAACCGGGTCTGCCGCAGGGCGAACTCGAATATCTCGAACATGCTATGCATTTTGCGTGCACTGTCCCAGGAACGATAGACTTCGATCTGCAAACTATTCACTTCTTCATAGAGCCGCAGACGCGAAGCAACCTCCTCTGTTTTTCCATCCTGCCGCTTTTTCATCTTGTTACGCCTTGGCGCTTGACTCCAGCGCTCACCCCCCCCCAATCACGCGCCGCGTGCGCCCGGCGGCCTCCGGCGGGCCGATGATGCCCAGTTCCTCCATGGCCTTCATCAGCCGCGCCGCGCGGGGGTGGCCGATGCTCATGCGCCGTTGCAGGAGCGACGCCGAGGCCTCGCCCTCCTTCCGTACCAGGGCGATGGCCTGTTGCAGAATGTCCTCTTCCACGTTGTACTCGTCCACCACCGAGTCCCGCTCTTCGGGCCGCATCATGCGCTCCCAGGGCGCCTCCTCCTCGAGCGCGCCCACCTGATTGTGCCAGAACGACACCATGCGCTCCACCTCCTCCTCAGAGACAAAGCAGCCCTGCACGCGCACCGGATAGCCCGCGTCGGCGGCCAGGTAGAGCATGTCGCCGTCGCCCAGGAGCGTCTCCGCACCGGGCATATCGAGGATCACGCGCGAGTCGGTCTGGCTGACGGTGGCGAAGGAAATGCGCGCGGGAAAGTTGGCCTTGATCAGGCCCGTGACCACGTCCACGCTGGGCCGCTGCGTGGCCATCACCAGGTGAATGCCGGTGGCCCGCGCCATCTGCGCGATGCGGCAAATCGTGCGCTCGACCTCGTCGGGCGCCAGCATCATCAGGTCGGCCAACTCGTCCACCAACACGACGATGCGCGGTTTCGTGGGCTGGCCCGCTTTCTTCATCATGCGGTTATAGTCGTTCAGGTTGCGCGCCGTGGCCTCGGCAAAAAGCCTGTAGCGCTTGTCCATCTCCAGCGCCACCCAGCGCAGCACCTTGACTACCCGCTCCAGATCCACCTCCACCCGGCCGTAGAGGTGCGGCAGGCCGTTGAAGCGTATCAGCTCCACCATCTTGGGATCGATCAAGACCAGCCGCAGTTCCTCTGGCATGTTGTTGTAGATCAAACAGGTGATAATAGTCTTGATACAAACCGACTTGCCCGATCCGGTGGTGCCGGCGATCAACAAGTGTGGCATCCGGGATAGATCGGCCACGACCGGCTCGCCGGCCACGTTGCGCCCAAGGGCGAAGGCCAGCGGCGAATCGAGCTTGCGAAACGCGTCCGTGTCCATCACCTCACGCACGCCCACGAGCTGCACCTTGCTGTTGGGCACCTCGATGCCGACAATGGGCCGGCCGGGCACGGGCGCCTCGACGCGCAGGCGCGGCGCCGCCAGCGCCAGCGTCAGGTCGGCGGCCAGCGCGCTGATCTGGTTGACGCGCACCTTGCGGCGGCTGTGCTTCATATGACCGGGGCTGACGCCGAACTGGGTCACCGTCGGTCCCACTCGCGTCTCGGAGACGTTCACCTCCAAGCCGAACTGCTCCAGCGTGTCCTTGATGATGCGCGACTTTTCGCGGATCTCGTCGTCGCTCATCACCGGCCCCTCTGGCTCGTCCAAAAGGTCGAGCGATGGCAGCGTGTACTCGACCGGAAGCGGAGCGGGGACCAGGGGCGCCGGAGAGGGTTTAGCAGAGGACGGGGTTGTAGAGGTAATTGTGACCGAGGGCTGCGGAGGTGACGGCGGCGGAGTGGCCCGCCGAGGAATGGGTTTCTGCCGCACCGTACGAGGCGGCGACGGAGGTGCAGGGCGCGCGGGCTGAGACGGTCGCGACCGCGCGCGCTGCACAGCAGGTTTAGCGGATTTCTTGGCCGGCCGGCCTGCCTTGCGTTCGGCAAACCGTTTCCGCATCACCGCCGCGACCTGCTTGAGGTCGGCCAGGGTGACATCGAAAGCCAGGCCCAGACCCAGCGTCAGCACCACCAACAGAAAAAGCACCGTCAGCCAGGAGCCGATATTCTTCACCAACGGGACAGATATCGCCCAGCCAACTAGGCCGCCACTGCCCAAACTTCCATTTTTGGCGGCTTCCACCAGGCCCCAAGCGTCGTCCCGGGCAGCGACCGCGTGTACCAGCCCCAACAGGCTGAAAAAGGCCAGCTCCACGCCGACGAACGGCCGCCAGCGCCAATCGATCGGGCGGTCGAGATAGTGGGCCAACCACAGGAGACCGGCGGCGATGATGGCCGCAGTGATCGGGATAACCCCAAAACCGAACAAAAACCGCAGTAGCTCGATCCACCAGTCGACCAGGAAGCCCCTGGTCACCCCGAGCAACGCTAACAGGGTGATCACACCCACCGCTAACACAAGCAACGCCAGAATCCACTGCAGCGTCTGCCTGAACTGTGGGTCGGCCAACGTCGCCCGCCAATCGAAAGAGCTTTTCTTTCCAGTGCTCCGTTTCGTCATTTCTACATATCCCCGCGTTACCCGGTAGCATAGGGCTCGTCGAGCTGTCGCAAACTCAGCCCAATCCGCCGCTGCTCGCTGTCAACGTTGATTACCAGGGCGCGTACCGTGTCCCCTTCGCTGATCACGTCGCGAGGATGGGAGACGCCGCCGTCCGCCAACTCGGAGACGTGAATCAACCCCTCCAAGCCCTCCTCCACCCGCGCAAAGGCGCCAAAATCGACCACGTGAGTGACGACGCCGTCCACGATCTGGCCCACCTGGTAGCGCTCTTCCACGAACTGCCAGGGGTCAGACTGCAAGCGTTTGAGGCTCAAGCCCACCCGTCCACGGTTGCGATCCACGTTGATTACATACACCTCCACGGACTGGCCCGACTCTAATACATCCTGAGGATGGCCCACCCGACCCCAAGAGAGCTCCGAGACGTGTACCAATCCCTCCAGCCCGCCCAGATCAACGAACGCGCCAAAGGAACACAGATTGGTCACGCAGCCCTGGCACACATCGCCAGGAGAGAGCCGGTCCAACAAAGCCTGGCGGCGATCCTCATCGCTCGAAGTGGCACGTTCCGAGAGAACAAACCGGCTCTGGTCTGGATCCAGCTCGATAATCTTGAGACGCAGCTGCGACCCTACCAAATGCTGCAACTCATCCAGCCGCTCTGCCTCGTCGGCCGAGGACGAAAGGCTCATCAAATGAGAGGCAGGCACAAAGCCCCGCAGGCCGTTCCAGCCGACGAGCACGCCCCCCCGGTTGCACCCGATCACGGGCAATTCGAGCAACTCCTGTCGCTCCATCAGCGCGCCGGCTTCCCGCCAAACATCGTCGTCGATTCCCGGCTCCTCGGTCTCCGCAGCGCCCGCTCCCCGCCCCGTAGCCGAGCCCACCCCTTCTGACGCAGAGGCTCCACGATTCTCACCGTCGCCCAACAGCGCCTGCCAGTACCCTTCGTCCGGCGGCGCATTCCCTGGAACCCACTCCGCTCCCGTCTCCATTGTCAACTCGCCTCCCGCTCTTGCCCGCAGACAGACCACGTGAAATGATTATATGGTAGTGCCAGAGCCTTGTCAAACCTCGCGCGATCTACCTTGCCAATCGTCCAACTCTTGCCGCTCCATCTCTGCCAGCGTCCGGGCCACCGCCTCGATGGCCACACGCTGCTTGCGATACAGGTCGGATTCACTCATCGCCAGCCGGCGCGCGATCTCGCGCACGCGGCGCCCCTGCAGAAACTTGAGGTCGAGGATATTGTACAGGATCCACTCCGGCGCCGTCATCTCTCGCTTCCCATCCGGGCGCTGGCGCTCGATCGCCTGCTCCAGCACAGCGCGCAGCCCCTTTGCCACGTTGCCATCGTGTTCCCCCACTGCACGCGTGACCACGTTCAGCGCCAGGAGCGGGCTCCTGGTCAGTTTCGGCCCGCCCCAGTAATGATTGAGCGCGTCTCTGACCCACTGACGGAACTCGGGCGCCTCCACAACGTCAAAACCGGCCACCGCCTGCTCTCCCACGTAATGCACCACACCCCTGCGTCGTTGAATGTCCTCGATCTCGGGAATGATCTGCTCCAGTGCACCAAAAAGGCCCTGCTGAAGCTGACGATCCTCCAACGCCGCCGCCGCTTGGGTCAGCAGGGCTTTCATCCCTGCCTGTTCTTCCGCGTCCAAATCAGGCTCAGGCACACGCGCCGCAACCCCTACTACCCCAACGACAGCCTCCTGCCCCTTGGTGCTTAGCGGAGCCAGCCAATAGCCATCCCACACGAACAGATCCCCGTGCCGCTCGAGATCCCGCTCCCGCACCGATTTGCCATTCTTCACGGCGGCGTTCGACACGCGCCACGCCTCCGGCAGCAACCGGTCCTCCGCCTCCGGCTCCAGCGACCCACATGTGACCTCCAAATGCGGCATACCGTTATCGATGACGGCCACGAAAGCGGTCTCCACCCGCAGCAAGTCGCACAGCGCCGTGAGCACGTTCTCCAGAAACTGGTGCAGATCGGTCGTCGTCAACAGGCGGTTGTTCAACTGCTGCAGCCACTCAATCTCGGGGTGATCTTGGCGATAGAGCACCCGATCGAGCAAAGGCTTGGTCAGCTCGATGGCGAACTGCATCAACAGCACCAGGCCAACGACACCGAACAACATCAGGCGATTACCCGGCAGACCCAGCCAGCCCCCGGCCTGCGCCGTAACGGTGATGACCACCACCAACAACATGGCGAGGAATGGCCCGCGCAGCAGGAAACGCGCCAGCCGGCGCTTGACCACTCGGTCGGGAGTGAGGGCACCAAAGAAGGTCACGCTATAGGCCAGGATCAACAGCATCAGGCCGACGGCCACGTTCCCCAGCACCAGCAGCACCCACAGCACCAGGCTGGGGGCATAGCCCGGCCAGCCGGCGAGAAGCAGGTAAGGGAAAACGCCAGCCGCCGGGGCGGCGAAGGTTGCCGTCAGGTAGGCCATGCGGCGCCGGGAGGTCGACGTGAGACAACGGCGGCGCGCCCACAGCACGTTGGCAGCACCCCAGCCCACGGCAGCAAAAAAGTAGAGCACAAAGAACGAAAAAAGGGGGCCCGGCAGCAAGTGCGGCGCGTGATGCGTCAGCGATCCGCCGTAGACGATTAAATCGCTAAAGGATGCTCCCAGCAACAGAAGCGTGCTGATCACGTAGCTGATGAAAACAGAGATGTCGCGCATTCTGCTGCGAGCGCCGGTCGTAATCAGCAGGGCGTTGGAGAAATCCAGATAGACGGCCGGGATGAATGCAATGCCCACCCACTGAAATCGCAGCCAAGGCACCGCTACAGAGGCATCCTGAACCCCAAACAGCGCCAGGTCGGCAAAGTAGGTCAGCATCACGCAGGCCAACAGGCCGGCAAACGAACGCGCTACGTGGTTGCGAAAATTGTAGATAGAGATGTAGAGAATGAGGGCGCAGGAGAAGATGACAACGCACGAGGCCAGTACAACGTTAACCAGCTCAAGAAAAGCCTGTAACTCAAACGCCGACAAAAAGCCCATCAATTCAGTTACAACCCCAAGCCGCTATCACAGGGACTCGCCAAAGAACAACGCAATGTCGTAATTCAGCCAATACCGATCGCTGTATCCACAAAAAGCCAACCCGCGCGACTGGCAAAAGCGGATGGCCGGATAGTTCTTGGTAGGTACCTCGATCACCAGTCTGTTCAGGTCGTTCTCGCGCCCCCACGCCATTGCAGCCTGCAACAGCATCGTCCCCAGCCCGCGCCGCCGCCAGGCTCGGCCCACGACCAGATCCCCCACCCAGGCGATGCCGTGCTCATCCTGGGCGGTCAGAGCCACGTACCCTCGAATCGCGCCCTCACTCTCCACCACCATAAAGGCATCGCACCGCTTCCAACCGGCCACCAAACTCGCGTCCTGACGGGGATAGTCAACCTTGACCTCACGGGGCAGAGATGCCTCCCGGAAAAAGCTGGCCACCACGCCGCCTTCCTCGCGCACCTCCATCTGCCAGACACGGTCGGTGGTGTACGAATGATCCAGCGCAGCACACAGCTTCAGGTCTCTTGGTCTCGCGGGGCGCAATTGCATCGACGATCTCCTCAAACAAGCTCCACTTTCATTCTACCATCAGGCCCCGGTTGAGGCAAGTTAAAAGACCCCTGGGTTTCCGAAAACCCAGGGGTCTCTAACGACACAATACAAGCGCTACTCTGCCTTACGAGCGCGCCGTTTGCGGACGATGGTCCGGATGATAAAGAACAAAACCACCAGAGGCCCAAAGACCACGATCACGACCGGCAGGACGGCGACGACGATGACGATGAGCGCATCAAGCAGGAACTGCAACACGCGGATGAGCGCTTCTACCGCCCCCTTGAACGTCCCCAGCGGATTCCATCTCTCCACATCGATAGGCTGCGTCAATACGTCGGGGGTCAACTCGATGGTCACCGACGACATGGCCGCCGACTCTTCCAGGTACTGCATGCGCCCCTTGATCACCTCAATCTCCGTCTGGATACGCTCCAGCTCGGTATAAACAGCGAGGGCGGCCTCCGTATCCTCAGCCTCCTCCAGGAACTCGAGCAGCTTGGCCTCGGTGGCCTCCTTGCTGCGCAGCCGCGACTTCAGATCGACGTACTCGTCGGTCACGTCTTGGCCGGAGACGTTCTCGCTGCGCACCTCGGTGGCCATGCCCCGAAAGTGCTTCAGCGCCTCGTCGAGCTTTTCGGCGGGGATGCGCAACTGCACCGATGCCCGCTTGGACTGGCCGGACTGGTAGACATTCGATTGGACGACGTAGCCGCCCATCTCGCCGGTCACATCCTTGATCTCGTCCAGGGCATCCTCGGTATCCGGCACCACCAGGTCGAGCCAGGCGTTGCGGATGATGAGGCGCTCGGCAGCATCCACAGGCACAGCCTCTTCGTCGTCATAGCTGGCCCCACTGCCGGCCGGCGCTCCAGCCGTGTCCCAGTCAGCCTCAGCTTCTTTTTCAACGACAATTGCCCGTTGTTCCTCCATCGGCGCATTCATCGCTGCAGGCGCAGCGAAGCACCCGGTCACAGCCAGCAACAGCAGGGAAACAATCACACCATACATAATCTTCTTGTTCATCTTTGCTCTCCTTTTCATCTGTACTCGTCGCTACTCGGCCTCTTGAGCAAAAAGAGTAAGTCGGGGTGGGGTGGGGGGGGGGGGGGGGGGGCGCCCCCCCCCCCACCCCACAACAGAGACAGGGAAAAAGGGAGCGGATAAA
>CAZKDJ010000007.1:53124-58256 GCA_964551295.1 uncultured Anaerolineales bacterium
CCTATGTTCAAGAGCCTTGTATTCACCTATACGACGTCGGGAGAGGCCTTTAGGTTCCCGCTCATCGCCCGACTTCCAGCCGCTCGATCAAGCGGCGGGGAAGACCGCGGGCGCGCATGCGCTCCTGCGTGATAAAGATGGAATAGGCCACGCGATGGAACTCGAAAGTCTGTTCATCCAAGTCAACGATCGCGTAGGCAGCCCGCGGGTCCCCATCGCGGGGCTGACCCACGCTGCCGGGATTGATGATCATGCGCTGCTCGCCGAGTTTCAGCGGATCGGGAAAAGGGGGAAGCATGGTCCTGCAACGCCCCTCCTCTTCGTTCAGCACAAAGATCACGGGAATGTGGGTATGACCTACCAGACAGGTCGGGGAGTCAAAATACGAAAAGTTGGCATAGGCCACGTTGGGCTCTAAAATGTACTCCCACACCGGCTCGCGCGGACTGGCATGGGCCATGTAGAAGCCATTTTTCAGCACGTGGGTGGGAAGCTGGCTCAGATACTCCCGTACGGCAGGCTTGAACTCGGACTGCGTCCACGTGTTGGCGATACGGGCGTCCGTGTTGAATGTCTCTAGATCCAGCCGTCCCAAGGCGGCCCAATCGTGGTTGCCCGCCATGGAGATGTGTGGGAAATCCCACAGTCGCTCAACACACGCGTTGGGACTGGGACCATACCCAACCAGATCGCCCAAGCACCAAATCTCGTCAAACGCTGGCGCATCAGCCAGCACGGCTTCCAGGGCCACCAAGTTGGCGTGAATATCAGATACTATCAAGCAGCGCACAATGTCGTCCTCCGCGTGAGGTAGGCGCATTATATACCCTTTCCACGCTTTGCGCTAGCTAACCCAGAAAATCTTTGCCTTAAACCAATGTCCAGAATTTGGCCGGCGAGGTATCTAGGGGCAGGCAAGCCGCCAGGTGCCCAGGTCACGGTTTTTGAGAATCACGTCCAGGCTCGACGCTTCGGCCTGGGGGCAAACCTGGTCGAGAAATCGATCGGTCGTGAACTCATCGGTGTACTCGGCGGCGAAAACGGCTTTCCCGGCATTGATGAACGGGGTCATCTCGTCGCACCACGCGCCGACAAAACAGTCCTCCGTCATCGCCCAGTCAAAGTGCGATATCAGGTCGGCTGCCTGGGACTCGTCGTTCTTCAAGCCAATGGATAGCCCACGCGCGTGGGCCTCGCCAGCCAGCCAGACGTTGTAGGCCAGTTGGTCCTGGTAGGTGAGCGGAAAGCCGGTGTCGCCGGTGTAACTGTCTACGTTGTCCGGCTCGACCCCGTCGAACCCCTTGTCCCGGCACAGATCGAGGCGGGCGCGCATGATGGGCGCCAACAGGTTGATCCGGCGGATATCGAGCCACTTTTCGCCGGGCCAGCCCTCATAGTCGTTGCCAATGACCTCGGGCGGAAACTGGTCCGCATCGGGACGCCAATCCTCCCAGGAACCCACGCTGATGTAGCAGAGCACGATCCGCCCTTGGGCTTGCAGCGCGGCCACGGTGCTGGCGTCGTTATCGAACATGTCGATGTCGTACATCTCCACGTCGAACGACTGATCGACGGGTAGATCGGACAGATGCCACTGCCAGCTGGTGCCGGGCGACGGCCGCCACCAACCCGGCGAACCGCCCTGCACGATTGGCAAGTGGATGGCGACTGCTTTGGTAACGGATATCGTGGCGTCGGCCACGCCAGTCGCGTCAAACGTACCAGCAGCCGGCCGGCTATCCCCAAGATCACCGGCAGACACCACCACGATGACCACCGTCACAGTCACCATCAACACCACGATGCTCAACAGGATCAATGTTTTTAGTCTCATGGCATTCGGGGCTTTTTCACAGGTTTTACCTCAAGCCCACAATCGTTAATCACCATTCTGCCATCCATAAACAGCGCCGCCACGCGGCTGCCGATGACCCGAAAATCCTCAAAGGGATCTCCATCGATTATCGCGATATCGGCAACCTTTCCAGTCTCTATCGTGCCGAACTGCTCATCCAGCCCCATAGAACGGGCGCTGTTTATGGTAGCGATCCTGAGCGCATCGGCACCTCCAAAGACCATCTCACCCGGCTCCCGATTCAGAAACAAGTCGAACAGACCAAGCTCCAAACCCATCATGGGTGGCATACATGGTGGAACACCGCCATCGTTGGCCAGGGCTATGGTGGCTCCTCCTCTATACAGTTTCCTGACATTGCCAATCATATAGGAGATACCATCCGCGGCAGCACGGAAATACTTTGCCAAATCCAGGATACCCAACATCTTGAAACTCCCCTTGCTGTATTTTTTATAGGAATTGATCAAACTCTCACGAAACTCTGGAATAAAGAACTCGTCCGCCAAGTCAGCAAAGGTCACCTCATTCGCCCTATACTCGCACAACCGATCCATATCGGGATGGTCCTGCAAGAGATCGCCCACAACCTTCCAACAGAGGGCGTATACTGCCGAGATCGTCGGCTCGATAACACAGCCGGCTTCTATGAATGCATCCACATCCTCTTGGGTCAAGGCGGCATCGAGGGGAATGTGAGAGAGGGAAGAGACGCCCGCTTCGACCCCACGTCGAAACGACTCTACCGAGACGTGGTGCATCAGGGTCTGAAGGCCCCTCTTTCTGGCCTGATCCACCAGGGCTCGAAATTGCTCCATCGTCATGAGGACCAGATTGGACTTGTAGGTAATTATGTCCTCACGCTGTTCGCCGGTCTTGATCGCCTCTGCACCTCTTTCATCAATGGCCCTATCTACAGCGGCCCTCACCTGATTCTCATCCGCGTCCACCGGAAACTCGAGCACGCCAGATCGTCTATCCCTATGATCGACCTCTGACATAAAAATGTTGGCCATAGTGCGAAGATGCCGTGAATCAGACATTCCGACATGTTTTTCTCTATCTGTTTCTGGCCGTACATTTTGCCAATACGTGCATCTTTGAGGCTAGGGAACATTGTAGGAGCTACCATACTCACGTGACAATGCGTATTACAAAGCCCCGGCATAACGGTCTTGCCCTGCAGGTCGATCGTGTAATCTGGCATTATATCTGTGGGTTCACCTCCGACACCTGGCATGGCTCTAACCCTCGTCCCCTCAATCATCACTCGCACAGAGGGATCAAAGAAGCGACCATTCACCACGTCGACGAAACGGCCGTTCTTGAGCTCGACGATCGCCTCAGGAAGTGGCCCATACTCCTTCACGAAATGGGTTTCGGTGTGCATCACTTACGTCCTCCTGATGGGAATAAAAACCTCCCACTCTGCATCCGGTTGAGTGGCGTCCAGCTCCCGCCCGTAACACACGATCTCCAGCGGATAGACCAATCGCTCGCCGGACTTGGGCAGCCAGGTCTGGTAGACATAGTCCAACGTGAGCGGCAAATCCCCGCGTGCTCCCCTGTGGATGAAGCGGGCATACGTTAGCGGCGGGATCGCCTTGACGACCAGGCCTGGGTTCGCGCTGTCCACCACCTCAACCTCGATCCCCGCCATGTAGAAAACGCCGCTCTCCTCCCAACCGGCCGGATACCAGGTGATGCCGTAATAATCTGCATCCTCAACGCCCGCCAGCTCCCGGGCCAGAACCTCCCACAGCCGCGAGACGGTCTCGCCGTCATCCGCGACCAGCGTCATCAATCCCGCCACCTGGAACACATCCCGCTCTTCCAGCACCGGTCTCAGGTAGTCCCCTGCGTTGACGTGCGCCAGGTGTTCGCGAGTCAGCCGGGGCATCAGGAACCGCCGGTCCAGCCGCTCACGCTCCTTCCACTGGCTGGGCTGCACGCCAAACATGCGCTTGAAAGCGCGCGAGTAGGTTTCAGGGCTGTTGAACCGGTAATCGAAGGCAATATCGACGATGCGCTTATCGGTCTCGACCAGCTCGCGGGCCGATTCGGAGAGGCGCCGCCGCATCAGGTAGTCGTACGGCGTGTGGTGCACGAGGCTGTTGAACGTGCGGCAAAAATGGTACAGCGAATAGCCCGCCGCGTCAGCCATATCGGCGACCGCGATCTCCTCTCGCAGGTTGTCCTCGACAAAGTCAATCGCCCGGCATATCGACACTATCTGGGACATTGCACTCTACCGCACAGGGACACAGATATCCAGTTCCGATTCCGCCAGGTTCTCCAGCCCCTTGAACCGCTGGTCGTACAACTCGATCAAATAGTCGTGGGCACTTTCGTACCCGGAGCCAGGCAGCCACTCGTCATAGATCGTGCGTGGCCAGTCGGACGTGATCTGCTCTCCTCGCAGCGTGAACACGGCATACCTGGTGGGCGGCAGGACCTTGACCAAGAGCTGCACCGGCACGTCCTCCAATTCCGCCACCTCCATGCCAACAAACACCTCATAGTGGCCCATCGAGTCCGTCTCCTCATACCCGCCGATGTGAACTTCATAGGACAGATCGCCGCCCCTGAGATGCTTCACGCGATCCGCATTTTCGGCCCAGTAGGCCAAGAAACGCCGCCACAGCCGGCCGACCTCGTTCTCCTCGGTCCAGCCGCCACTCTCGGCGAAGGGATCGCCATAGAAGCTGAATCCCACAAGGATGATCTGATCTTTTTCAACGATCTTTGGTTCCATCGTTTCTCTCCTCGACGAAAGGCTCGTCCGCCTCCCATCTCGTACAAGACGTTTCCCGCGCTCAACACCGCGATCCACACAAACAGCAAAAACACAATGCACGCCTCGTTAGGTAGAGTTTACCCCAACTCGGCATCAATCGCAACAGGGGAAGCAGCCGTTATGGGTAACCAAAACTCGCAGGCATCGCCGGCCAAGTACACCTCCATCTCCGGCGCCAAGGCATGCTCATATCCAGAGGAAGGCAACCACTCCATGAACGCATACATCTCCGTCTGGACAATGGATTCGGGTATTTGTCCGCGACACTCAAAAGCCGCCCATTGGGTCTCTGGCACACGGTATACCTCGAAATTATCTGGGATCACGCCGTCTTCTGGCTTTTCAACCGCGATCATGTAGTAAAAGTCGCGGTTCGACGGATCCCGCTCGACGCGAGACACACCCAACATGAAACCTTGCGTGTGTTTGCCGGCCTGCACACCCGTGATCTGCCGCAGCACGTCCAACGTGCCATCCTGC
>CAZKDJ010000008.1:0-50886 GCA_964551295.1 uncultured Anaerolineales bacterium
CAGCCATAACCGCTCGAGCATGTGACAGCGCTAGACCAACGCCAGGCAGAAACAACACGAGCGCCCCCACGTCTCCTAACAACAAGGCTCGCCAGACACGCCAACGATGGAAAATCAACGTCCAAAGATGCAAAGCTACCAACGCAAGACCAAAAAAGTAATGTGTATAAAGACCGAGAGCAGCGACGCAAGCGTATCCTGCCAAAGCCATCCATCTAGGCACTCTCACAGCCTCTACAAACGTCCACAATAACCCAACAGACAACAACACACACAATGCATAAGAGCGAGCCTCCTGGGCGTAATAGATCTGGAACGGCGCAACTGCCATCAGACCCGCCGCCCAGGGGCCAGCGCGCCGACTGCAAAGACATTTCGCTCATGTCGGTAAATAGGTGAAGGTAGGTATCATCAAGGTTCTTAAGAAATCGGCAGTAACTTGCTTGAGAATATGTGCCCATTCAAACATGACGGCATAGGTCGCCAAGTATTTCTTGTGCACACCGCGAAACAGACGCAGGAAGTTGCGGAGTCCAGTCCAGATGCCTTCCTGGGTATTGCAGTGGACTTCACAGAAGCCATCACCGTCATCGTCGCGGGCATACTCGTGGCGGGAATGACAAACGGTGGCGTGGATGCGTCCCGTTGCCGCGATGTGATTGTAGGCCGAACTTTCATCAGTGTAAAGTGTAACACTGGATAGAGTGTCCTGTTCAACCTGTGGTTGGATCATGATCTGTCGTGTATTGTCACAGCCTGTGAGGCGAAGATGACCGGTAGTACGCCCCACTACGCCCAGAACGGGTGGGCGATCATTGTCCATCGTGCCCAGTCCACGCCGATTGTTGGCTCGGCGACGCGGTGGGTCGTCTGGATCCCCGTGTTTTTCGCCCTTTTCACCGGCGTTTTGGAACATCTCATCTGCCTCTGTCACTTCATCGGGCAGAGTCTCAGTGGGCTTGTGATCCAAAGCGAGTTGCTGAATCTGATGCCGCCGCTCAAGCAAAGTGCCATAGTCCAGGTCGAGCTCCTCGGCCAATTGCAGGGTCGGCGTGCCCTGCGCAAAGCCACGCATCACCAGCACAATGGTGGTGCAGTCATAATGGGTCCCCTCCCAAACCGAGTTGGTGAACAGGTTGAACACGTTGCCACACACTCGACAGCGGTAACCAACCAGTGGCGCACGGCTCCGATCGTGAGGCGCTTGGTCGGGAGGTAGTGGACGTCCATTCTTGCATCGCAATCCCTCCGGGTAGAGAACGTGCAGCAAGTAATCATAGCACTCTTCTGGGTTGAGCAGGTCAGAAATTGGAAAGCGGATCATGGATATCTCCTCCAACAAGATATGGTTCGGAGAAGGATACCACATTTCACCTAAAAACCGACATGAGCGATACGGCAAACGCCTCGTCAAACCAGAGACTGGCCGCCCCGGCGTGCGCCAGGCGCAGCGCGCCGGCCAACAACAGAATCCCGACCAGCAACCAGCGCGAGCCCTTCACCCGGCGATCACCGTGCTTCCAGTACATCCAGTCGTCTCCCGGCTTCCGTCGCACCAGGCGATACCTCGGGCGTCGCCTCTAGCACATCTCTATAGACACGCGCAGCGTCCTCGACTTGGCCGAGCCGCTCGTACACAGCCCCCATCGCGAGCATGATTTCCACCTCATCGTCGGTGACCGGCCCTTGCACCACATCGGGAAAGAAACGGTCAAAGATCGCCTCGCGGCCAAACACGAGCCATGTGTAGCCGGTCGTCACGCCACCACCCCGTGCTTCCGCCGGCACAGGCTGATGGAGAGCCCGCTCGTACCAACGTGCAGCTTCTTCGAGATCTCCTCGGCCCGCCAGCGCGTCGCCCAGCGCGGCATTCGCCAGAAATCCAGTATGAGGATCCCGTTCCGAGATCCACACCGCTACGCGCAGGTCCCACGTCGCCTGCTCAACGTTGCCAGCAGCCAGTTCCGTCATCCCCAGGCCATAGTAGGGCACAGGGTCGTTCAACGCATGCGCCGCGACAAAGCAGTCGCGCGCCGCCTCCAGATCGCCGCCATCCAGAGCCTGCCAGCAATCATCGAGATGGCGCTCTGGCTCCACCCACTCTGCCAGCCATAGCTCCCGAACCGACATCCGCAGGGAGGTAGCACGAAAGAAGGCGCTCTCGGCCCACTCAGGCCGCGCCTCCAGCACCTGCCAATACAAGTCCTCCGCACGGGCTGGGTCGCCCATCTCCTCCTCGGCCACTGCCAGTGTGAGCACAAAGGCCACCCCCTGCGGCGCTCGCTCCGCGGCCTGCCCCAATGCCTTGAGCGCGGCCTGCTCGTCCCCCAGGTGGTACAGCAACGCGCCCAACTGAGCCCAATTGGTGGCGAAATCCGGTTCCAGTTCCAACCCGGTGCGATAGTCCGCCGCAGCCTGCCGCAGGTGAACCGTGTCGCCCATCTGCAGACCGAGGGTGACGTGGACATAACCGGCCTGAAACCAGTTGGAGGCCAATAACGGATCGTCCTCCGCCGCCCGATCCAGGAAGGGAGCCGCTGCCTGATACTGCTCGCCATTCGCCAGCGCAACCCCCCACGTGTACTCACTGTAGCGCGTGAGCCCGGCAAACAGCCCGGCGAGCAACAGGGGCCACGCCAGCCCCAGGAGGACGCGGCCGCCGCGCTCGACCCACACGCGCCGGGGACGAGGCACTGGCTGACTCTCGATAGAGGCTAGAACCAGCACGATCAGCAAAGAGAACCCGGCGATTACCTGCGGCATGTCGAACTGACTATGCACCGCCGTGGCGACCAGCGCCGCAATCGCCGCGATGAGATAGGCACGCGCGCCGACGGGCGTGGAGCGCCAGCGCACCAAGACGCTGCGGGCGGTCACGGCCGCGAACCCCGCCAGGGCCACGACACCGATCAGACCCGACTCCAACAGAGTATTCAACACAAAGCTGTGCGCGTGCATGTACAGCGTACCCGGGGGGATCGAGTTCACCCGCATCGACTGGGTGCCATAGGTCGCGAGCCCGGCACCCCAAATGGGAAATTGCGCAAACGTCGCCCAAACGGGGGCCCAGATAGACTGTCGCGAGCTGAACAACGGACCGTGCGTGGGATGGCTCGCCTGACGGAACACGAGGAGTCCGCCCGCAGCGAAGACACCCAATACCAAAACCCCCATCGCTGCCATAAGCACCGTCCGCCGGCGCAACTGCCGCCATAGGCTGATCGTCCGCTCTCGCCTGTCCAGAGCGAACAGGAATGCCAGCGTGGTCAGCCCGGCCGCCGTACCCAACCATCCACCGCGCGACGAGGTCATGTAGATGATTGCCAGCGCCGCCGCCAGCCACACCACCAGCACGACGCGGGCCAACCGATCCTTCGTCGCCACCCACGTCGCGACGCCGAAAGGAAGCAGCACGTTCATATAGGCCACCAGCATGTTTGGATGCGACGCGAGTGACTGCAAACGCACCGTAGCCGGCGGCAGTGGATGCTCCCATCCGCCGATGTCCCACCAGCCACGATACCAGCGGGCGAACTCTAGCATACCGAAAGCGACCAGCACGACCCCCACGAAGAGAAACGTCCTGAACGCGAGAGCGTCCGGCACATGGTGGCGCAGCAGATCCACGGCGACGTAGAAAGCCAACCAGTAAAGCAGGGTGAGTACCAGTTGGATCATACCTCGGCGGGGGTCGATGGAGCGCAGCGTGACCAGGCCCTGCACCAACACAAAGACCAGCCAGACGAGATCCAATCGAGTGCGCGGAAAGGGAAACCCGCGCCTGGCCCAGAGAATCCACCAGATAGCCACGACGATGGCGAGAATGATCAAGCTCAGCCGGCGAAGCCTATAAAACCAGAGGCCGCTCAGCGAACCGCCGACCAGGGCAAAATAGATCAGCAACAGAAGAACAACGCTCTGCTGATACAGGAATCGAAGGTTTAAGCGACCCAACAGTCCTCCAGAGGAAAATAGCGACTTGTCAGTGAAAAAAGCATTGGAAAGACCCAATTCTCTTGTTGTTCAGCAATCTTTTCCTACCTCTCGCCGAGCCACTGCCTCAACACACGTAGGATAAAGAGTGGATTGCCCACCATGTAACGCGACCACAAGCGGCACGGGTCACTCCACAGACGGCACAACCATTCCAAGCCATGGTCGAGCATCCAGTGTGGCCCGCGCGGCTGGACACCGGCGACAAAGTCGAAAAGGGCTCCCACAGCCCAGACAACTGGAACCTGTAACCGATCACGGTGGGCAGCGATCCATTTCTCCTGAACGGGCGTGCCCATACCGACGAGCAAGATATGTGGGCAAGCTGCGTTGACAGCAGCAATAGCCGCACGGCAGGACTCGGAATCCGCCAGATAACCATGATGTGTGCCGACGATGTGCAAGCCTGCATGCCGAGCTTGTAGCAATTCAGCTGCATGGGCAACCACCCCTGGCCGGCCGCCCAGCAAGTAGAGTGAGATGTCCTTGGCAGCGCAAGCCTCGCATAGCGGCTCGATCCAATCCGCGCCCGTCATGCGGCCCGGCAGGTGATAGCCCAACAGCCGAGCTCCTAGCGCCACGCCTGTTCCATCACAATAGACAACATCGGCATCGTTGAGTATAGCGCGCAGCTCAGGATCATCCCAGGCAACGTTGAGAACGTGGACATTGGCGTACATCACACACAGTTGCCCATTCGAACGGACCACACCCTCGACGTAGCCGACGAGCTGCGGCAAAGAAAGACGAGCAACACCTACCCCCAGGACAACTGCGGGTTCAACGGACCAACTTGGCACAGCTCACGTCCTACCTTAGGAACGGTTTATTCTCCAGAATAGCAGAACATATAAGATCAAGACCCTCATCACATCCTGGAGCCAGGTCTGCCAGACTGGCAAAGTTGAAACGTCTGTACCCCTCACCCAGCATCTCGACCAATGGGAAGGGAATCATAAAGCGAAAGAAAAACAAATACGCATACCGTCGGGCGAGTTCAACCTCGGCAGCAGACATCCGGCCTCGCTGCCACGCCTCGTCTAGCACGTGGAAGCAGGATTCTTTCGTAGCTACGTCAATAGAGAACCCCTTGCCCCGGTAGTGAGGCGCACCTGCCACCAACGTCGGTACGCCAGCCAGAGCCAACTCCAACCCAACAGTGGAGGTATAGACCAGACCCAAATCACTTAGCGTCATCAGGACATAAGAACTCACATCACTCTGCGATGGTACGAGCTTGATATTTGCCGGTAAATCACGATAGGTATCGAGCACATGATCAGCCACGCGCTCGCGGGACTCCTGCCCCACCAACCGAACCTCAGCAGGGTGAGCACGGATAATGAGTTGCTTATCGGGACGAGACGCAAAGTATTCAATCGTATTGTCAACCCAATCGAACATGTCGCCGAACCCAACATCTTTATCCTGAATCGCGCTATCCCACAATATGTTAGTGAACATGGTAGCCACAGGTCGGTTTCGGTCAATATTCAACTGTTCGCAGATGGCCTGCTGGTCCTCCTCAAGCGAAGGCCAATAGTCCTCTAAACTTTGCCGCCCTTTGCTACGAGCCAGCAAATAGTCATCCAATTCAGCGTTCTGAGCCTCAGTCAAAGGCTCGCCAGCCAAATCATGCCAGGCTTCATCAACCTCGAAGTAGCAGGCCGATTTATTGCGGGCGAATACCAGTGTGTTGATTGGAAAACCACGCTCATAGGTCACCACCGGGATGCCATTTAACCGAGCAGTCTCCCACATAATACGCTCGGGGAAAAACAACCCGTTAAGCAAAAAAAACACATCTGGCCGAACTGCCTCGAGCACTGCACGACTGGCATGGGCCACAGTTATACCGCTAATCAAAAATTTGCGGTGTATACCACGCGCATACTGATCCTCACCGATAGTCCCGCTGCACAAAAACCATAGCACAGATGTGCGGACCAAACGCCCCAAGGGCAATCCCAAGTAGTGAAACCCGTGATAATCGTCATAACTCAGCCCGTCAACGATCTTCTCGGCTTCGCGGAAGTCGGCCGGTTCGACAAAATCGGTCATTCGATGCCAAGGAAAACCAAACAAGTCGAGGTATCGACGGACGTATGGCGCACAAATGTGGCAGGGCATAGGGGGAGCCGAGTGATGAGACGTGATATCACAGATAGCTAAACGCCCACCACAGGTGTAGAACTCGCACTGAGCACCCCGCAACCGCAGCCCATGGGCAATGACTGTCTCCCAAGCCAAATGCCTCGACCACGCTCGCATAGAAAAGAACAAAACCTTTTTACCACTCCCCCCTTTCAACGCAGCAGGGGGGCTATTGGCCATGATCCTTTGGATCTGTGGAAACTCGACCAATTCACCGATGAGACGTTTGATCAACGGGAAACGCCACTGTCGACCCCGCAAAAAGATCAATAACCTGGAGAAACCCAAACGGCGCAAAATAGCAACGAATTTCATTACTCTACCCGCTTCCTAACGACCTGAGGACAGCCTGCTCCAAACAGCCGCCGTCAACGCGCAGCGCTCTCCATAGCTGAGGCCAAAACGAAAGAACATTCCACCATATACCGCCAATCCTCCAGCTCCCACAGCTGCCAATCCGATTAAACTTTTTATAGGATTGATCTGAACGACAATGTACAGCAGCAAGGCAAAAACTACGGCCGTCAAAAGAGTTGACCGCAGTGACTCTTGCCAAAAGCGCGACCAGGGAACCCTAAGAGTGGACAAAGAATGGTGAAGGTAAGGATACACAAGCAATGCATGCCCGATCAAGGCTCCCCAGATTACTCCAGCCACGCCCAGTGGTCGGACCAGTATCACGCTGACTAATAGATTTACAACCGTGGCCGTGATCTGAACTTTGATCAGCGGTCGAATGCGATCCATGCCGATCATCATGTTGTAACCCACTACAGTCACAGAGAAATAGAAAAGATAGACCAGATACAGCCTAGTTATGCCCACATCGTGAACATAGTCTGGTCCAATCCAGTATCTGATAATCGCCTCGGTAAAAACCAAGCAAAAAATAACTATCGGTAGACACAGAGCAACGACATACTTGGTGCCCCTCACAAACAGGTCCTGAAGCTGCTCTTCACCCTGTATCGCGTTGAGCTTGGAGGCAGCAGGCACCATAATCGAACCAGTCATGATCAAAAACGATAGCATCAGATTTTGAATCCTATTTGCGACATCATAATCGGTCAATAGAGTAGAGATCAGAAAAACAGCAATGACACCATACCCGATCTGTTGATATATTACCGTATTGATGCGCAAAACAAAAACCTGACTACTGAAAGTTAAAATCCGGCGACAAATGCTCCAATCCAGTCGCCATTTCAAGCGCAACATTGGCAAAAGACGACGTGATACGACGACAAAGACCAAGATTCTGAACGCAGCCACTATCAGCGAGATGATTCCCATAGCCGCCAAACCATAGCCTCGAGGCAATAACAACAATAACAATAAAGCATATATCCCCATCCGAACCATATCTACCAAGCGAATCAAATCATACCGTTGCAAGCCCTCCAACACTGCCCAAAAGACCAATCCAGGAAACTCGAAGAGAACCTGGAGAGCCAGGGCGTACAACAGCGCACGCGCTGCCCCCACTAAATCAGGCGGAATGTTAAAGACGACCTCCAAAAACAACGCGGCAAACAGAGCCAGCCCGGCAGATGCCAGTGTTCCCAGCACACTAAAAACAACCAATGCTGTGCTGACAACTTGATTTATCTCTAAATCTTGCTGGCGAGCGCGGTGCTCGGCCACGAATTTTGCAATAGAGGTCAAAAAGCCCAAATCCAATAAGGATAAATACCCCGAGACCACCGAGAAAGAAGCCACCAACACCCATACGCCATACGCCTCTCTGCCCAGGGAACGTACAAGGAAAGGCAACAACAAAAAGTTGATGCCCAACCGCCAGGCGATATTCAATCCGTTGAATAAAACGTTCCAGACAAGTCGCCGTTTCAAAATCACACACCGTGAACCAACACACCAGAGGAGCCCAGGCTCCTACCGCAACGAACGGAGCAGTTCAAACGCCTCGGCGTATTCCACGCCTACGACAGCCCCCCATCGCTTTGCAGTTGCTTGCAAAGCCTCAGAGGCACGTGGATGCGGAAAGGGCCTTGTCTCACTCGCATACAGCGCCATCGCCTGCAGTTTAGCCGGCAATACATCGCTGATGTCTACAAAGACGTTGGGCTGAAACACTGGCTGGAATTGACCAAGTGCCCAATCAGTCGAGGACGGCACTTCAAAAGCATAGACATCCCGCACGGGACAACCCACCGTTGGCCGAGTCGCCGTCAACACGGCACGGTGCACTACCACGTGATCAATGTTCAAGTCGCCATTGTGATGGGTGTAGATCTCCCGTGGCTGCACGCGCTGCACCAATTCCTCAACAACCTTGATCACATCCAGCAGTGGAACGGTGTCGAAACGATTGTCAGGCAAGTCGTAGGTGAACAAAGCCTTCACTCCTAGCATCTCTGCCACCTGGCGACTACAGTCACATAGTGCCTCAACGCGTGTCTTATCTGCCTGATCCCGCTGAGCGTAACGAGACGTGATCCCCTCTCCCAAGATAGCCACGTTGACATCTTGCCCCTTCTGTGTCAATCGAGCGATGGTGCCCCCACAACCCAGGACTTCATCGTCGGGATGAGCGGCGACGACTAGTATGCTCATGATCGCGACTCCAAAGGCGTGACCTTCACATCTGCAACCAGTTGCCCATCGTAAAATGCCGCTCGAGAAAACTCGTAACGGAATCCTTTATACTCCAAAAAAGCCTTGGGGTATCCCTCGGCATCCAGCATCCGGATAAAATCGTACAAGCCCTGCAAACTCGACAAAACCGGTATCTCGCTCTGGTGAGGCTTGCGCCGTTTGAAGATGACCGGTTCTCCCTCTTGAGGCTGAGGTACGGGTTCGTTCTCGATTATGTACTTGATCATGTTTGCAGAAAGGTAAGAAGCGCGAATATAGATTTCTTCTGCAGTTCCCATCAGACAAAGATCTTCTTTCAAGTAAACAGGACCGGCGTCAAAATCCTCGACCATACGCAGTGCCGTCAGCTTGGTATGTGTGTGCCCACGAAGTATCAAATTCTGCAAAGGACTTCCCCCGCGTCCGTACGGCACATCCGTCATATGGAAGCAGACGCACTCATAGTCTTGAACAACTCCGCTCGGGACTTGCCAAGACCAGTGCAGAAAAAAAACGTATCGCGGTGCTATACCAGATAATACCTCGTACTTCAGCTCATCAGGGCAGCTGAGAAAATGCCACTCCCCAGGGTATTTGGCGATCACTTGATCGAATACCCGACGGTTCCAAGATTTGGCGCCCGCGACGACGTAGCAAAGTTCAGCAGTCATACGAATCTACCTCGCCAAATCCCAGGCGAGCGGGGTGCCGCGCTCAATATCTCGGCTGGCGCGTCGCCCGATGACCTCTCCCAAATGACGCGGATGCAACCCGTGGCCAGGACGAATGGAACGCACATTCTCGGCAGTGAACATCTCGCCTGCTTCCACATCCCGTACTACAAACAGAGACCGACGAAGATCTCGGCTGGCAAGCTCCTGTTCCGTGACCTCGTAACACACCTGTCCCAACGCCCTCTCGGCCACCCGAATATCCCGCACCATTTCGTCGAACTCCTGGGGTTCCAAGGAGAACGCACTATCGGGGCCGGGGATAGCGCGGGATAACGTGAAGTGTTTCTCCACGATACAGGCCCCTAATGCCACCGCCGCCACCGGCACGGCGGTGCCTAGCGTGTGATCGGAGAGGCCAACCGGGAGGTGGAATGTCTCTGCCAGGTTAGGAATAGTTCGCAAGTTCATCTCTCCAGGTCGCGCGGGATAGGCGCTGACGCACTTGAGCAGCGCCAACTGGCCAGACCCAGACTCCCGAATCGCGCGCACTCCTTCGTCAATCTCAGCCAGTGTCGCCATGCCTGTGGACATGATAACCGGTTTGCCCGTCGCAGCGATCTGGCGCAGCAGCGGCAAATCCACGTTCTCAAAAGATGCGATTTTGTACGCCGGAACGCCCATATCCTCCAGAAAATCCACTGCCGTGACGTCAAAAGGGGTTGAAAAAAGATCGATTCCCAACTCATCGGCAATCTGTTTTAGCCTGGGCTGCCAATCCCATGGCGTATAGGCTTCTTTATACAAATCGTAAAGCGTGCGCCCATCCCACAGAGTTCCCTGGATTTGAAAGTGCTCGCTGTCACAGTCAATCGTCATCGTGTCCGGCGTGTAGGTTTGAAGCTTGATAGCATTGGCCCCAGCCTGCTTGGCAGCCTCAACAAGCCTGATTGCTCGATCAAAATCCTGATTGTGATTGGCCGACATTTCGGCGACGACATAGACCGGAAATCCGGGCCCCACACACCGATTATTGATCGTGATGATATCGGTCATAGACATTCCCTCAGGCAACCGTCTCATTGATTCGACTGACCTAAACTCTACAGGTCAAGCACAATCCTTCTCAAAGATGAAACAAGAGACACCCTGCACCTGTTCCTGCCCAACACACTCGAACCCTGCCTTGGTAAAGGCATGTACAGACGGCCCGTTGGAACTGAACACAGTTCCTCTGAGACGCTTGACCTGCAACTCGTCACAAGCAAGGCGGTGAGATAACAGCAAAACCCGCGTCCCTAAGCCTCTACCACGGTAGAGATGGACGACGGAAAAATCTATTTCGGCAGTATCTGAATCAACACGGTCGTATCGTATTTGTCCTACAGGCACCTGGTCCAGCTCGACAAGCCAGATACACGCATCGGAAGATACCAGCTTTTTTCTGTACCACTCGATGTGAGCATCTAGTGAAATAGACTCGCGATTGAAAGAGTTGGCGCGTACAACTGGATCATTCGCCCACTGCCAAATAATCTCGGCATCCTCCAACCGAGCGGGACGGATCCGCAATCGATCCGCCGGGAAAGCCGGTTCGGCCAGGCGATTCATACTGGACACAACCTCGTCGGCCCCACTCCCACTAACCAATTGCCGTCCCTTTTCACTCATCGCTCCACGCTGAGCAAAATCGGTAGCGAGCGCCTTCAACGCATGAGCCACGTCTACCTCATCGACATCCATGCACCGCCCCAGGTTCTTGACAACACCAAGTGCATCGAGTCCTTCAGCAACTCCCTTCTGATTCTCAGCCACCACCAAGACCAAGGCCGGCAGCCCCATGAATGCCAGTTCCCAACAAGTCGATCCTCCCGCAGACATAGCCGCGTCAGCCCAGGCCATCAACTCGGACATGTCCTTCACATTGCGTTCAAGGCGAATTTCACACCCGGAATGCTCAGTGGCAGAGCGCAGTGACTCCCAATGAGGGTTGCCACCTCCCACAACCACCGTCGCCTCCAGCCCGGCGATCTGGACGCGGCGCAAAGCCCGCACAACCCAGAGGGTCACGTTGTCGGGATCGGCGCCGCCAAGCGTGACGAGCACCTTGTGCGCTACAGGTGAAATCTCGCGTCGCCAACCGCGCCAGGGCCAGAACTCACGCCGCAACAGTGCATAGCGCGGACCTAACAAGAGATGAGTACATGGTTCACGATTGGCATACAGCGACTCGTCGGCACCGATGTTCTGATTGAGCACCAGGTCGGCGTAATAGTGGCTGGCGTGACCGTAATCGTCTACGACCAACAAGCGCAAGCCCGCTTCCTTGACCGCGCGCTGGTAAGGGGCGTCGAAGCAGTAACCATCCAACACCACCCAGGCCGCCTCCATCTGCCGGGCCAGTGCGATTGTCTGCGCTGCATCCTCAAGCGTGCCAGGCAAAGAAGCTACGCAAGACACTTCCATTCCTTCATCAAGCAACCGTCTTTTCAGAACCGGCGGTCCATCCACCAGGGCATACTGCGCCACACCCCCTTCCTCTCGCCAAGCCTGAGCCAAAGCCAAGCAGCGCATCAGATGCCCCACGCCTATACGGACATCGGCATCTGCACGGATCAACACAGATCACCATCCACCAATCGCATTCAAATCACCTTCTGCTGAACGTGGCGGTTGATCTCCAACCACTCTGGATTCTGCTCCAGCGCCGCCAGCACCTCGCGCCAGGAAAAGAGAGCATGGCCAAAATGGGTATAGATGCAACGCACAAAGGCCAAGTCCTCGGGCGTGTCGGCTGTCCAGCGCATGTGGGAATAATCCGCATCGTTTACAATACCGTGGATGCGAAACATATCCGGATTGCGCCGAATATAGAGGGTCACGTGCTCGCGCCAAGCAGGATCAAAGTCGGCGCGCCAGACACGCTCCAACACATCCAGGCGCACAACCTCCGTATCCAGACCGCGAGGAAACGTGCGCCTAGGCAATATATTGCAGCCATATTCGACCTCCGGCTGCAGATCCAGAAACTCCCGCACCACCCGATCCACAATCTCCGGTTCGATCAGCGGACAATCCGCCGTGATGCGGACGACGACGTCCGCCCGGTGTGCAATCGCCGCCTGATAATAGCGATCCAGGACATCGGCTTCGCTCCCACGGAAACAGGGCCAGCCCCGCTCGACACACAACCGGGCAATGGCATCATCAGCAGGGTACCCCGTCGTCGCCACTACCACCTCGTCAAGCGTCCGCGCCCGCCGAGTGCGCTGGACGACTCGCCCCAACATTGGCTCACCGGCTAAATCCAGTAACACCTTACCCGGCAGGCGCGTGCTGCCCATCCGGGCCTGAATAATCGCGACGACTTTCACAGCCTTTATCTCTTCTCAAGCAAAAACATCATATCTACGTTGTCGCTATCCAGATACTCGAGACGTTCTTGCCGAACTGGCTCTAGGTCATCAAACTTGTCAAGATACATCCCTGCAAAATCTGCTTTCCATAGCAGATTTTTGTGTCCCCGGTATGGTATCTCGGTATAATTGTCTGCGTAATACTCTAATCCCCATATGTACTTGTTCGTACATCTATGAATCTCTCCCATAGCTGTCTCTACGTTGGATGGCGCTATGTGAATCAGCACCCCCGAGGTAAAAACCAACCCAAAGTAAGCGTCCTTATATGGAATATCAAAAGCCGATCCCTCGATGATATTGATGCGTCTGGTCCGCGACTTGGAAAGCTCGACGGCGTAGCTTTGCAACTCTATGCCGTACAGATTGGAGAACCCCATCCTTTGAAGGCATACCAATTGGTTGCCGATGTTCGAACCTACCTCCAGGACCCGGATCGAACGATCTACACCTTTCAAGCAACGCTCATTTAATTCGGCCCGCGTTTGCCCATAGTTCTTTAAATACAATGCTTCCATATCATCAAGAGAAAGAGCGTTCCGGTCCGTGTATTCCTCACCAAATCGCCCAGCCCACTCCTCCATCTGCTCGGTAGCTTTGCTCATTATCAACCCTCCGTTATCAGATCCTCATAAACAGGATGTTTCAAACGCCAGATACCGCCAACATTCTCAAACAAGTCTTGGTTCCAAAAACGCTCAACGATATCCCAGAACTGCCTCGGCGTATAACCCATAAAAGTGATGAAATCATCCATCGCTCTCTGATCCAGTTTATGGTCGTGTTCCATTACCAGCCTTCTCGCTTCCTCCCTCGTGATCCTTCCTTTCCTGATCCACCTAGCAGCGATGTCTGTAGCTCTAGCGAAGCCAAACTTGGGATACTTTAGCCAAAGGTGAACGATGTAGGCCTCGGAATCTATTTGACCATAATCCTCGATGAAACCCTCCCTTTGCCACTCGTGGTGCAAATCCTTAAAGCCATATCTCTTGGCGATCGCGTAATTCCTTTCATCATCCCACGGAATGAAATAACTCATAAAGATCGATTCCGGCTTCACCCGCTCCAAATCTTGGCTTGACGGCGGAATAAGTGCATTCATCTCCCCCAGCGGAACGCCGTGTTCCTGCCAAAAGTCCGTGATCTCATTCCCAAGCTTTTCGCCCGAGGCGCTATGCCCCGCTTCGATGTACTTTTTCGCGCTGTAGCCATCCTCGGTGGTGGTACCATAGGTGTATGCCGCATTCTCTCCATAGACAATCAGAGGTATGTCAAAAGCGACTGCATATTTGGGCGGCACTGTATAGATCGTCGACTCGATGTAACGCAAGGGTTCGCCTAGCTCCTCGAACCCTATCCTGGTCACTCTCCTGAACAAGTCGACGCTCATACTGAACACGACGACATCACAATTAAACGACTCGCCCAGATTTCTCAGATTATGGGTGCCTGCGCCGGTGTGAGTGAATGGGTCAGTCACACAAACTAACAAGGGATTCATCCCCATCTGTTCCTTCAGCATATACGTCAAGAAATGGCTGTCCTTGCCACCACTCACGGCGATGACACAGTCATACCGCCCATCGCTCCTTCTATACTTATCACACAGAGACTCCAATTCCCGATATCTTGCTTCCCAATTAACCTCGCTACGCTTATCATAGTTTTGGCAGGCCTGACACACTCCATCCTCATCGAAAATGGATCCCGGCCTGGTGTCAGGCATGACGCATTTTTTGCAGTATTTCATCATTCACCCCCTATCTGGTCCCTGATCATCAATCAGCTTCACACACGATACACAGAAACAACCTTGATCACGGCTGCGATCACGTCCTCAACATCATCATCCGTCATCGCCGGAAACATCGGCAAACTGATCAATCGCTCATAGGCCGCTTCTGCCATTGGGCATAACCCTTTCTCGTATCCCAACTGCTGATAGTAAGGATGCCAGTAGACAGGGATATAGTGCACATTGACAGCGATGTTCTCTGCCCGCAGCGCAGCAAAGACTTGCTGCCGTCCCACCCGTATCTGGCTCAAATTCAACTCAATCACAAAAAGATGCCAGGCTGGATTGACTTGAGGCAAAATGCGTGGCACTTTTACTTCGGGCAACTGGGCAAAAGCTGCCGTATAGCGGGTTGCAATCTCTCGCCGACGAGCCAGCCAGCTATCCAACTTGCGCATCTGAGCTGATCCCAGAGCACAGTTGATGTCAGGCAGTCGATAGTTGTAACCCAAGATCACCATCTCATAGAACCACGACCCAGCCGCAGCCCGTCGTCGAAAGTCAGCAGTTACACCGTGGGTACGAAACGCGCGCATCTTGGCAGCCGTATCTGCATCGTTGGTAAGAACCATCCCTCCCTCGCCAGTCGTGACGTGCTTGACAGGATGAAAGCTCAAAGTGGTTAATTCATTCAACGCACCTACCCGCCGGCCTTTGTACTCTGCTCCCAGGGCATGCGCCCCATCCTCGATAATCCTCAAGCCATATTGCTCAGCCACCTTCCAAATCGCTTCATAGTCACATGGTTGACCGGTAAAATCCACAGCGATAACAGCTTTGGTTCTGGAAGTAACCTTGCGTTCCACGTCTTGTGGATCAATATTGAGCGTGCTAGGACATACATCGGCGAAAACCGGACGTCCGCCCAGATAGAGCACACAGTTGGCAGTGGCGGCAAAAGTCAGCGGCGTGGTAATGACCTCATCGCCTGGCCCAATCCCGATAGCAAAAGCCGCAGCGTGAAGAGCAGCCGTGCCAGAGTTCACGGCCACTGCATACTCGCTCCCCACATAATCTGCCACCTGTTCTTCGAACTCTTGCACCTTGGGGCCAGTCGTCAACCAATCAGAACGCAAGACCTCGACAACCGCCTGTATATCCAATTCGTCTACCCACTGGCGTCCGTAAGGCAACGGGCTTTTTCGAACAGGAGCCCCTCCATCGATGGCTAGTAATTTATCCGCGTCCATCTTCTCCAATCATTTTGCGCAAACTCTCGTTAGTCAACCATTGGGTGTTGTTATTGCTCGTATAATCAAACCCATCAGGCAAAGGACTTCCCAGCTCCCAGTCTTCCGACTGCCACCAGGGAAAAACAGGTAGAATGACAAACATATCATCCAACTCAACAGTGTGGCGTGACTCATCGCTCGAGATGAGAACCTCGTGTAATTTCTCACCCGGGCGAATACCCACGAACTCCACCTCACACTCTGGTGCCACCGCCTTGGCCAAATCCATGATCCGCATGCTGGGGATCTTGGGGATGAATATTTCCCCACCCCGCATCTGCTCGACGCAGCGAATTACAAAGCGCACACCCTGCTCAAGTGTGATCCAGAAACGGGTCATTCGCTCGTCGGTCACCGTGATCGTGCCGCATTCGCGTTGCTTTTTGAACACCGGGATCACACTACCCCGGCTGCCCACCACATTGCCATAGCGTGTACAGCTAAAACACGTCCCACCCTCACCGGAATACGAATTGCCCTGTACGAAAAGCTTCTCAGCGCACAGCTTGGTAGCCCCATACAGATTGACAGGATTGACCGCCTTGTCCGAGCCAATCGCCATCACCTTGTCGACGCCTTGGTCAATAGCAGCATCGATCACATTCTTTGCGCCGATCACATTGGTTTGAACCGCCTCGAAAGGATTGTACTCGCAGGCCGGCACTTGCTTCAGAGCCGCAGCGTGGACCACGACGTCCACGCCGTTGAATGCCCGGAGCAGTCGGTCCCGATCACGCACATCGCCGATAAAATAACGCATTGGGGAATCACCTGAATCAGGATAGACCTGGCGCATCTCGTGCTGCTTTAGCTCATCCCGGCTGAAGATTATCAACTTCCTAGGTTTATAATCCCTCATCATGATCTCGGCGAACTTTTTGCCAAAAGAACCGGTACCACCCGTGATCAAGACAGCCAAGCTGGACCATGACATATCCTTCATATCTCACTCACCTCCCTAGTACGCCCCTTTCCCCCACAGCACCGCCCCCGCCGTCAACCACAGAATCTTGAGATCCAGCCACAGCGAGTAGTTGCGGATGTAGAACAGATCGTACTGCGTGTTCAGATGCATCGGCAGGTCGCTGCGCCCGCTGACCTGCCACCAGCCAGTGATCCCCGGGGGCACGGCCAGCCGCTGCCGCTGCCAGGGCTCGTACTGTTCGACGACGAATAGCTGTTCGGGGCGGGGGCCCACCAGGCTCATCTCGCCGCGCAGGACGTTCAACACCTGGGGCAGCTCGTCCAGGCTCCAGCGGCGCAGAAAGCGCCCCACCCGCGTGATGCGCAGGTCGTGGGGCGTTTTGTACACCCGGTTGCCCTGCTCGTCCATCCGGGCCACCTGGGCCTGCAAGCGCTCCGCTCCCACCACCATGGTGCGGAACTTGAGCATGTCAAAACGCCGACCATTCTCCCCCACGCGCTCCTGCGGGAACAGAACCGGTCCCCCATCACCCAACTTGACTGCCAGGGCAATCAGCCCCATCAATGGCAGCACGATAGGCAGCGCCGAAAAAGTCAACAGCAGATCAAAGGTACGCTTGATCGCCCAGTCCACCCCGTCGATCACCGGCTCGCGCAGGCCCACCATCGGCATGCCGAAAAATGTCTCGGCGCGAGCGCGCACCAGCGCCAGGCGAAACGAGTCCGGGATGATGTGAACGTGCACCGGCTGCGCCTGCAACTCGTAGACGACGTGTTCGATATCCTTGTGCCGATCGGCCGGCAGGGCGATGATGATCTCGTCACACCCTTCCTGCCAGGCCACCTCCCCGGCCTCGGCAATGCAGCCCAGTATGGGCCATTGGGCCACCTGTTCCGCCTCGTTATCTGTAACGACGCCAGCAACCTGATAAGCCGGTGCTAGCTCACACTCGATGATTCGGGCCACTTCGGCGGCCGTGTCGCCCGCTCCTACGATAAGAACGCGCCCGCCCGTACGCCGCACGTTTCGCAAGGCACGCAACAAAGCCACCGCTACGACGCGAATGAGAGCCAAGAACGCCCAATCCAGCACACCAAAGTAAGCCACCAACAAACGCGGCACTTCGCGGTAGGTGAAATACAAAAAGCCGCCCAGCACAAAAACCGAGACCGGCACGGCCACCGTGAGACGGCGTATCTGGCCCCGTGCATTGGTCGCCAGGCGCGAATCGTAAACGTTCAGCATCTGGAAAGACACCGGCCACACCAAGGCCACCACGCCATAGATCAGGGGAGCCACCAACGGGTACGCTGGCTCCCCCAATGGCCTACCCCACGGCAAAGTCACCCGCAGAAAATCGGCCAGCGCCAGCGCTGCCAAGGTGAACAACACATCGCCAATGGCGATCAACGTCAGGAAACGCCGAAAACGCCGAAACATGTTATGGCATCCTCACGCGCCGATAAAGTCGAACGCGCCCACCGCCGAAAGAAGCCACGATCTCTAGCCCGTTTCCACTCACACTGTTTATCTCTACCAAGCGTATGGGATCGTTCGGACCCAACACGACGTAAGCAGCGCCATACCGGCCACAGACTTCCAACAATGTATCGAGCGGTGCATTGGGCACAGCTATCGCGGGTCTATGGGTATGATACCAGAAACCGGGTGGATTGCCAACTACGACGAGTGCATCCGCTGGCACTTGATGGGTGTCCAACCACTGTCCGATCTCTATGTAGGTTTCGTCGACGCCCCGCCACGCCACCACCTTGCCCGCCGTCACGTAGACGCTCAAACTGATCGCCGCCGCCACCGCCGCCACGGTGAACACCGTCGTGGCCTGCGGCACGTTCCAACGCCGCCGTCGCCCCACCCACCCGACCGTCGCTTTCAAGCCCTCTATGGCCGCAGCGAAGATAAACGGCAGCACGGACGAACTGGCATGGAAGAAGCCACCACGTGGGCCGGGATAGGAAAATGCCAGGGAATGGGCAAAGTAGACAAGTAGCAAGTAGATGAAGGAAAGAGCAAAGGACGGTCTGCGGCGCAGACGATAAAAACCGATGGAAGCAAAGGGCAGTAGGAAAACCAGGCAGTTCTCCGCCAGGAACCGCTGCAGGTTCACGTGCATCGCCAACAGCTTGTTGGATAGAATGTTATCCCACCCCCAGGCGAGATAGGACTGAAGAGAGAGGTCGCACCCGTAACAATACAGATCGTCGTACTCGGTGAGCCAGAGAGCCTTGGAGCTGCTCGGCGAAAGCGGCGCGCCGACGACGGACAGGTTGCGGATGAACCAGGGGGCCATGACGAGCACATAGCCCAGGGTGACCAAAAGACAATGGTAAAGCGTAAAACGTAAAACGTGATGCGTGATGCGTGACGCGTGACGCGTGATGCGCAGCCCAGAGGAAAGCAATGGAGCCAGAGCGACCACAGGCAGCAACAGGATACCGTCGGCCCGCGTCAGATGCGCCAGCCCAACCAACAGACCCACCAACCAGCTGACGAGCCACCTCCTGTGTCCTGCATCCTGCGTCCTACCACCCGCCAGCCACAGTGCCAGGCTCCCGAAAAGGGCAAACGGCGCAAACGTCTCTGGCAGCGTCCAGAAGGGAAAGAAAAAGCCGCTAAACAGCGTGATCAGGCCGGCGGCCCAGGCGAAGCGACGCGAGCGCACGACCTGCCAGGCAACGCCGTAACCGACCAACGGGAGAAGGGCGGAGAGAAGAACGAAGGGCATCTGAAGCGCGAAAAAAGAACCCGGGAACAGCGCAGCAAAGGGAGCAGCAACGAGCGACGGCAACGGCATCCAGTACAGAAACCCGGGATGGGGCAGGCCCGCCGGATCGTCCAGATAGTTCCACAGGTAGGGCTCGGCCAAGCCGCCACCCTGGGCCAAGTTCACCGCCCCGGCAGCATAATAAGCCGGGTCCATGTAGCCGGGACGGGAGATGCGCGCAGCGACCGCCAGCCGCACCGCCAGCGACAATCCAAGCAGCAACAGTAGATCGCGCCGCGCCTGCCGCCTCATCCCACCCACCCACCCAACACGAACTGGCCACTCAAGTAAAGGAGTAGGATAACCGAAACATACAAGATGACCCGGTTCCGCCACGGTCCACGGTGGCCCCAACGCCCCAACAGGAAAAAGGCCGGAAAGAGCTCCACCATGTGTCGCCCAACCGCACACATGGGATGGGGCATGCGCACGTAAGAGACGTTAAAGAGCAGAGCCGCCGTCATGTACGCAGCATAAGCGGGCCGCAATCGGAACCAGGCCAGTACCGTCAGCGCGATAAAGAGCAAAGTAGCCAAGCACTCTAAATAGTCCGTCGAGTGTGCAGCCCCCGCAAGCATCTGGCTCACGTTTGTCGCCATGCCCACCCAGGGAGGCGCAGCAACCTGGTTCCAGCAAGACGCATACGTCTCCGAGATCGGCTCGATGCCGACCAGCGCCCGCCCCAGCAAAAAGCAGGCTGAAGCAAGCGGTGGCAACATCGGCCACACCAGATCGACCCCCGGCGGCCAGAGGCGGAACCTGCGCCGGCGCAGCGCCTCCAGCAGCAAGGGCACCATCACCACCGCCCCCTGCAGGCGTGTCAAAGCCGCCAGCGCGCCAAACAGCCCTGCCGCCCACCCACGCCCGCGCCACATCATCCAAAAAGCCATGGTGATCAGGAAAAGGGAGAGCGGCTCGGTATAGCCGGCCAGAAGGATAAAGGCCCATGGATAGAGCACCACGTAAACCAAGGCTTTTTTCGCCGCCGCTGGTCCGATGGCTTCCTCGGCCAGTGCAAAAAACAGGGTCAAATACCCCAGCGCGCAGAGATTGGAAATGAAGAGCGCCGCCAACAAATACTTCCCTCCCAGCACCCCGCCGATGACGCGAATGAGGAACGGATACAGCGGCGGGAAAACGGTGCGCAGCGACCCAGGTTGATACCAGTGCACGGCCAGTTTGGTGTAGTGCACCGTGTCAAAGCGCCACCAGGGCCCCAGGAGCAGAGCCGCCCAGCCACCGTTGGGCGCGCTATCCTCCCCATAGGGCCGGGCCAGCGATGGGCCGCCCTCAACCGGCGCGACGGCGAGCACCACCACCGCCCACAGGCTCAATCCGATCCGCACCACCAGGTAAACGGCCGCCGCTCTGCGGAATGGCTCCCAGCGCCACAGCTTCAAAACGTATCCCTTCAAGTTCAATCTATTCCTCCACTGACACGCGGTAGACGGTCACCTGGCCCGACCGGAACGCCGGTTCCAGCCAGGAGACTGCTGCCGGGTCAAAGTCTCCCAGCGCGCGCTCGCGGGGACCGTAGAAAACATAGGCGATGTCGTAACGGGCCAGAAAAGCCGGGCGATCAAAGGTCGTGGAGGCGGAATAAAAAGCCCGAGCCGCGGCTCGTTTCTGCGGCAGGTGAATCGTCTCCGCCCAGTGCCCCCAAAATACCCGGTGGCCGATCCAGGCCGGAATTGTCCCGCCCATCTCGTAGGAGGAAAGGACCGTGTCCTCGGGCGCGGTGTGCCGACCCAGCCACTGTACCGCTTCCATCTCGGCGCACGTGCGGTACAGGGGTTTATATCCGCCCATCGCCGTCAGGCTCAAGCTCGCCAGCAGATACCAAGTCGAGAGGGTGGTGAGGGCGACCAGGAGCCACTGCGTCACCCGCTGCAGACGCTGGGGGGAATAGCCCCGGCGCGCCAACCATCGCGCCGGGCGGGAGCGGCGTAGAGCCGGCAACAGACCTCGGTGCAGCCCCACCGCCGCCAAGATACACAGCGGGACGTGGGCCCCCTCGATCATCCGCCGCTGGAGGTAAAAGATCAGGGGCAGATAGAGCAAGGGGGCAACGCATAGTAACCACAACACCAGCGGTGCTCCGCGCTCCTCCCCCTCTCGCCAGAACTGCACCCCACCCCAGGCCGCAAGAGGCAGGAGCAGGCCGTAACCCAGCAGGTAGTGGAACAGTGGGGGTGAGAGCGTATAGCTCTGAGCCTGCCAGGCGCTCAAGACCGGGTTGGAGGAAATGGCCCGGTAGCTGTAGAACACCAGAGGGAGGGGAAGCACGGCAAAGCCGGCCAACCACGGGAGGGTCCGAATTGCCGCAGCCCGGTGGCGGATCCAGCGATACAGCCCGTAGAGAAAAAGAGAGATGTCCAGGGGCAGCAGGCTGTAGGGATGGATGACGGTCAGCACCGCCGCCGCCCCGGCAGCGCCCAGCCAGATACGCCACCCTCCCGCCCCTGCCAGCAGCCGGACCATCCAGGCAAAGGCCAGCAACTGGGCCGCCTGGGCCAAACAAGTGTGAGGAAAGGTCAAAACGGTGAAAAACGTGTACATCTCGATCAGCCAAAAATCCACCGGCGTTATACCGCCCAGCGTGTAGGATCGAGTAAGAAGCAGCACTAGCCAGCCCAGGCCGGAGGAGAGACAGGCCAACACGTAGGCCGTCCAGCGCACCTCACGCTCGTGGATAAACATGGCTATGAACCCATAGACAGCCAACAGGAGAGCCAGCGCGCACAGGGGCCGGGCCAGGTGAAAGACCAAAACCGGCGACAGGCCAAGGGTCGCGGCCAAGTGCCCCAGGGCGATGTAGAAGGTGTTGATGAATACACCAGGGTGATCCTCGGTGGTAAACAGAATCTGGTACCACCACGCCCCCTGCCTGCCCTGTTGCATCTTGGCCAGGTGGCTGTAATAGTCCTCCCAATCATAGACCGCGCCGACAAAGCGCAGGTCGGGAGACTGGGCCAGGTAGCCTGCAACGTAGGGCAGGGATGAGAGCCCCACCACCACCACGGCTACCGCCGCCACCCGGAGCCACTCCGCCTGAGAGACACTTCCGGTCACGGCTCCACCTCGCAGTCCACAAAGTGATAGATCTCCAGATCGGCGACCGACCGCACCGGCCCCTCCCGGCGGCAGTGAGCGCGCAGCCAGGCGCGATTAGGCGCGTCGTCATAGCCCAAAGCGCGGTACTCGGCCCAGGTGCGATCAAAGGCCACGTACCACACACCTGCCCCGTCGCTGGCGACGGTTTGACTGACCGGGCTGACGAACAGGCCCAGCGCCTCCTGCGTGGGCGGGGCCAGCGTATCCGAACCACCGGGCAGGTCCGGGCAAAAGACCTGAGCAAGTGTGGGGTCATAGTAATAGGCAGGGAAAAAGGTCAGCTTGTTGTCGTGAACCACTACCTCCTCCGGCCCCACGCGCGCCCGAAGGAAAGCGTTCAGCTGTCGGAAGGGCGGGCGGGGGAAGCGGGCGTAGGTATAGTGGACCCCGAGCGAGCCCGCCATCGTCACCAGCAACAGCACGACGAGACCCAGGTGCAGGGCTCCAGGCAGCCTGCCTTGGGCCAGGAGCCACCCTACGGCCACCAGGTAGAAGAGAGCTGCAGGCAACAGCGCCCGCTCCAGGTAGACGGGGCGCCACAGGGAGACCAGCATAAGTGAAAGGACCGGCGCCCAACAGAGCAGCAAGAACCAGCCGGCGCGGGAGCGAGTTCGGCCAGTGCGCAGGATCAGAAAGGCCAGCAGCAATAGGCCTGCAAAGAGAGCCAGCCCCAGCAGCCAGCCCGGCACAGGCTCGTAGAAGGTGAGCAGTGAGAGCATCAAGACGCGCACCCACTCCTCAACCCCCGGCGCGCCCAGCCAGTAGCCCCGCTCGACAAAGCTCAACTGTCCCGGCAGCACCCCCAGCAGCCAGGGGCTAAAAAGGGCGAGGGCGACCGAATCCGCCAGGACCAGCCGAGGCAGGTCGCGCCACCACCGCCGCCGGACCAGAACCAACAGGTTAAGGCCCAGCACGAAAAAGGCCCCCAGGTTGTGAGCATACAATGTAACCGCCGCAGCAACCGCATAGAGCGTCCACCACTTGCCGCGAGCGGCAAACGCGGACTGTTTTCCCTTATCCCCGCCTCCCTCAAGCGCCCGCAACAGTCCCCACGCGGCCAGCACTGCCCCCAGTCCCAGCATGGCGTACATGCGCGCCTCCTGGGAGTAGGCAACGTGGAAAGGATTCACCGCCGCCAGCCCCCCGACGACAAAGCCAGTCCGGCGCCCAAAGCACCAGGCCGCCAGGCGATAGAGCAGGGCCACGGTGACCATCCCCAGGAGAACGGAGAGAAACCGCACGGCCAGTGGAGAGCGGCCGACCAGCCCCATCCAACCGTGCAGGATAAAGTAGTAGAGGAGCGGGTGGACGTCCGCCGCGCCGGCCCCCGTCACCGGCGTCACCGTCCCATAGATCATTCTCTCAGGGCCCAGGGAGGCATACAGCACAGCGAACGCCTCGTCGTACCACAGGCTGCGCGCCTGCAGGTGAATCATACGCGCCAGGAAAGCAACCGGCAGAACGGCCACCGGCCCCCACCGACCCGGCACCAAGGGCAAGCCCAGTCGCCGCAGCATACCCCGGTCGCGCATCCAACGAGGGACGTTCATCGCCGGCACGCCCCCTTCCGTGCCCACCAGGGCCACGTACCCAGACCGATCAGCAGCAGGATGGGAAGAACCGGCGACAGAATCCGCTGCTGAGCGTGCCAGTGCTCGCCGCTGCTCAAAGGCGGGAAGCAGAGCAGGTCAACGACCCACAGACCCACGAGCAACAGGGCGCCGAGGGCGAAAGCCACCCGCCGCCAGCGGCGGCCCCGGCGGGCCATCTCTGCGAACAGTAAGCAGAGGGGAATAAACAGGGACGTCTGATTGACGATCGAGGTGCGCGGTGCGATCAGCGCCGTGATCACCAGCGTCAGGCCGGTGGCCCACCGGGGCAGTGACGGGGCGCGGCGCTCCCACCACCAGGCCCAGGCCAACCCAACCAACAGCAACGCCACCAGCAGGCCTGTTACTGCTTGGTACACGCCGTCACCGATCCACTTGCCCAGCAGCGCCGCAGGAGGAGGAAAAGGCTGCATCTCAAAATAGCCCGCTCCGGCGCGCACCACTTGGGCCGGCCAGCCGGGGACCGCGATAAACGAACCCAGCAAGAGAACCGCCATCGCGCCCCCAAACGACCCCAGGAGTCGGAAGCGCCGCTTCGCCAGCGCCCACAGAAGCAAAGCTGGCACCAGCAGAAAGGACATTTGGGGTTTTATGGTTGCCAGGGCCAGCCCCCCCCCAGCCCACCCCTCCCGACCGGACCGGATGGCCAGCAGCGCGGCGACCAGCAGTGCAAAGACCAGGATCGAGACCTGCCCCAGTGCAAAGGCCCAGGCAATGGGATAGAGCAAAAGGCCCCACAAGACGATGAACAGCATCTGCCACGCCGACAACGGCCAACCCGCAAGCCGCACCGCGCCGACGATGCCGGCCACTATCCCCAGCAGCAACACGGCGAACCAGGCTGCCTGAGCCCAGGGAAGGGGCAAGACGATGACGGGCAATACCAGGAGTAAAGCATACGGAGGATAGACAAAGGCACGCGGATCCTCCCCCTCCACTACGGGGCGGCCATACGATTCACGCTGGAGCAGGTCCGTCAGCTCATCGGAGTAAGGGCTGCCGCGGCCCTCGGCGATCCAACGCCCGGCCCGCCACAGCGGCTGGAGATCCCACACGTTCAGTGGTCTGCGCGACGTCAGCCCGAGATAGATGCCCACCGTGGTGCCGGCGAGAAAGAAGATCAGCAAAGCCCAAGGGAAAACTCGTCTCACGGCGCGCCATCCTCCGAGAAGGTGTACAGCTCATAGGCGCCGCCGAAATCGGCCACGAGGTCCATCTCCTCCGCAAGCAGTTGTTCCAGGGCCGCCTGATCTGCTTCAGTGACAGGATCGAAACCGGCCCCCACGACGGAGTCATATCCCATGCGGAAGAGGAGCACGTGTGTGACTCCCTCGGCCCGCCAGGCATCGGAGATCGTCTCCGCATGCGGACCGTAGAGGTGCTGCGTGGTGTGAAGCCAGCGATCGAGCAGCGCGTCGGGCAGGCACGTAGCCTGGCAGCGGTAGCTGCGCGGCTCCCACAGGAACAGGACGACGGCATCCGACGGCAATTCCTGGTTGATCGCGTTCACCGCGACGCGGTACCACCCCAACCGGCGCGAAAGAAAATCCTCCTCACTCTCAAACCCCAGCAGCACCCTCAGCGGCTGCTCCTGCATCGAAAAGAGGAACATGCTGACAAGCGACAATGCCAACACGCCGATGATGACCGCCCGCACCACCCAGCCCAGGTTGACGGGGCGCTGCGGCAACTTGCCCAACCCCTCCACCGCTGCACCCACGGTAAACGCCAACAGCCCAAAGACAGGAAAGAGCAAGCGGGTCTGAATCAAAAGCGCACTGCGGGCCAGGCCCCACAGCCAAAACCCGTAGAGCACGCCGCAAAACACCAGCGCCGCCCGCAGCCACCGGCGCTGCGCCAGCGGCAATCGCCGCCAGACAAGGAGCAAGAAAGGCAGCAGGGCCAACAGGAGCGGACCAATAGTCGCGCCGTAGCTCGGGAATCCCTCTAGGGCCGCCCCTTCGATGCTCCAGATAGTCGCATCCCAAGGCGCGACGAGCAACCGCCAGGGTTGGGTGTAGAGCAAACCCGTGCCGGGGCGGTCGTACCAAAAGGCGCGATAGCTGTCCCAGTAGATGCCGCCGAAAAAGAAAGGATAGGTCGGGTTACCCATCAGCACCAGATTCTTGAACAGCCAGGGCGACCAGACAATCAGCGCAACGGCACCCAGGAGAAGCGCGTCGCGAATCGCGGGGCGCCAGTTGCGAATTCGAGAAACCAGCAAGACGAGCGCAAGAGCCGGCGGTAGCGCCAGCGCGGTGTACTTGGTAGAAAGGCCCAGTCCGGCCAGTACACCGCTCAAGGGCAGCCATTTCTGCGCCTGAGGCCCGCTCCACAGAAAGTGGCCCAGCGCCCAAAATGCCAGCGTCGCATAGAGCAGCAGCGCCAGATCGACGTAAGGATAGCCCACCAGGATCACGATGGAACGTGCCGAGAGCAGCACCGCCGCCGCCAGCCAGCCAGCCGCACCGCTCAACCACCGCCGCCCGATCACCACCAGCGCAACCACTCCCAGCGCGCCGTAGAACCAATGGATGGGTGCGGCCGCCCGCTCCCCGGCCAGCCCCATCCCCCAGGTGAAGAGCAGCTCCATCAACTGTGGAAAGCCCAGATAGGGCAGATCCAGCGGATGAGAGACGTATCCTGTTTCGAGGTAGACCTTGGGGCCAGTCAGATGATAGACCAGACCATCCCAGGCAGTAGGTGGCGCCAACGCCCGGAGCAGGGCCAGCGCGAGCACAATCCCGCAGTAGAGGGCCAGAAACCATTCAAATCGCCCCTGTGGCTTCCAGGCAAAGTCGGCCCAGGCTGCCGTCAGCGCCCGCCACAGCGGACCGCTGGTCACCAACAAACCCATCACCGTCAGCGACCACAGCACCCACGGGCGTAAAAGCCCCACCGCGCCCAACCCAAAACCCACCAGCGATAGCGCACCCAGTCCGACCGCCGCCGCCAAAATCAGCCGGTCGGCGCGCGCCACCGTCAACCCGCGCAGCAGGCGCACCCCGATGCCGGTTCCCAACGCCACCACGAGCAGCGCCCCGCCCAACCCGGCCAACGTCTGTCCCACGGCGTGGAGGTGAGAGGAGGTGAAGGGCTTGTGGGCCACGTAGTAGAACGTGACGGTGGCAAACAGCCAGACCAGCACCAGACTCGTCGCTATCAGCCGCCAGACTTTTCGGTTCATAGTCCATCACCGGGAACGAAACTCACCGCTATGACACCGCACGCCGCCCAGCCAGCCACGCAAGAACATACAGGGCCGCGCCAAACACATACAGGCCGCCGATCCCAAAGACCAGTGAGCTGTATTCGAGCATGCCTCCAACTGCCGAACCCAGAAAATTCGAGCTAAACGCCACCGTCACGTCCTGCGATTGCTTGAGCGAGTTAGCAAATATAGCGCTGGCAAAGAACAGCGGCACTCCCATCAGAAAGCTAGAAACGACCAATCGAACAACACTGCCATGCGGGAGGAACAACTCGAGAGGCAGAACAAAACCCAGGATCAAAAAGACAAAGAGTAGTATGTACAACATCTTCACGTTGACCCGCCGGACCCTCGAGACCATCAGATTCGCCAACAGAACCGTGCCCAGCACCGCAGAAACGGCTATCGCATTGACGATCCACGTCGACCCGAAAAGCAGGGCCAACTCTGTAATACTCTTGAACTCGATCAGCATGAACGCCCCACCCAAGAAAAAGAAGTGCCAGTCGATGCGGCGTGCTTCGGGGAAGAATCTACGGGCACTCACCCACGCGATGGCGACCACGACCAACAGCACCACCCAATAGGGCGTAGGGATACTCCGCCGCTCCAAGTATAGATACGGCCAATCATCAGTCGCCAGAGGAACGGGATCAAACGTCAAAGGAGGTTCAACGACACATCTCATGTCCTCGCACAATGCGGCCAACTCACCGACTTCCACGTCATACCCGCTTATATACGTCGTCCAGGCCGTGTCCGCGATTCCTAGTTGGATCGGCGGCTGCCCAAAGACTTTGGTCAAAGCCTGTGCCAACCGCTGCTTGATCCACCAGCGCTCGACGAGAAAGGTAAGTTCGATCATTCCACCCTCGTTCAGATGCTCCTTGGCCTGCCTCAGACCTTCCACCGTATAGACAAAATTATCCAGCCGCACGCTGCTCATCCCTGAGAGCATCGTCTGCGAGTCGAGAATACCAAATACGATCAGGTCGTAGCGTTCATCGGTCTTGGCCAGATAGGAACGCGCGTCATCCACGATGACATTCACCTCGGGCGCACTATAGGGCTGTTCTGGGTGCAGGCGCAACCCCAGGTCATAGATCAACGGATCGATTTCCACAGCATCCACTCGCTGCGCCCCATGGCGCAGGGCTGCCGCCACGTCGTTCCCCATGCCAGAGCCGACAACCAGCACCTTTTTCGCCGGCCTCAACATATACGGCAAATCGTATATCACAAGATATGAATGGAACGCCTCGGCGCACTCCGGGTGTGACGCCAAGTAATCTGGTGAGAGATTCACTGCTGCCATGTGACCGATCTGGTTTGCGTACAGATTATAACCCGACTCCTTGGGCACAGACACCCCCTGTGCATCGGTCCATAAGGGAGAGAGATCAAGCCTGTAGTAAGGAGACCACACTGTCTCGCCCTGAGTGAATACCAACATGGCCACGCAAACTATGGTTGAAGCCACACCTAGCATCAATGCACACCTCGATCTATACAGAAACCACAAAAGAACCACAAGGCCCAGAGCAAACCACGTCCACGGAGACCAGCGCGCGTAGGAGATACCGGCGAATGCCCAAATTCCCGCCAAGCTACCCAGGATATTGACCATGTAAGCGGGCAACGAGGGCAAGCCCATCATCAAACGTCCCGTAAGCTGCCCCAGAGGTAGCAGCAACAACATCGTGTATACAAAGAATAGGATCACTATCAGAACAAATACGGGAGTTGAAATGATCGACGGCAGGATGGCCGTCTTCCAAACAAATTCTCCCCCCCCGGGCATAACCAAGCCTTTGTAGCCGGTCAAATAGCTCAAAACCAGAACAAGCGGCACGTACAACAACAGAAGGGGAGCAAACCATTGCAAATAGTCTTTGTCACGCTTGGCGAGTGCAAAGCCGATTGCCAACCCCATAAAGGCAGCCATCATGGTCAAGTTCTTGAAATACGAGAACAACCTGACCTCGGCAGCCAACCATCGCACCAGAAGCATCTCAAAATACAGACCGACGAAACTAGCGACGAATAAATCCACGTACCGGCCAAGTCGGCCCGCGACTATACTAGAATGCCCTTCTGTAGCCATTCCTCCCTCTCCCTGACACCGTGGTTTTGCTCTAAGGATTTTCCAAGTCAAACAGCAGCACAGATACCCCTGAATAGGCCACCACATCCTCTCGCTGATGGGCGGCGACCCATTCCCGCATCGTTGGATCCGCCTCGTCCAACTCTGGATCGAACGGCTCACTCCACGCCAGATGGTGTGGGTCGCCGTGACGCGCGCGAAGTACCAGCCAGAGCCGCCCATGATCAGCGACCAACTCTTCCGGCGGCGTCGTCACCTGGTTCAACGTCACCGCCTCTGGCTCCAACGTGCCGCGGTAATAATATCCAAAAGGGACCACGTGCTGAAAATAGCGCAGGGCCAGCACGTCACCCGCCCGCTCGCGCGCCTCGATGCTTCTCGCCGCCGCACGCCAGTCCTCCTTGGCGAACACGGGGTCGAGATGAAAGCGAGCCACGCCCCAGATCCCCAGGCCGGCCAGGGTCAACCCGATCACAAAGTGCGCGGGCCTCGGTAAGCGCGCCATCCCCACTGCCGCCAGTGCCACGAAAGCGGGCAGGATGCCGATAAAGAAACGTTCCACGTAGGTTGGCCGGCGCAGCGAAAGCAGCAGAGTCGCCAAGGGAGGCAACGCCAGCGCCAGGAGCAAAACCAGCTTTGCATCCTTCTCAACCGACCCGCGTCGCATCCCCAATATCAACAACACACTCCACACCCCCAATCCTGCCACGACCCACAGGGTCAGACGACCATCGTAGGCCATCCCGAACGACCACAGCGTCAGCAACGGATCGACCAATCGCGGCGCGGGAATCCAGCCGATGCCAAAGGTGCCGCCGGCGGTCGTGTACAGTGTCGCCAACCAACCGGCGAGCGGCAACACGGCCAGGGTCTGCACCGCCGCCCAGCGCGCCAGCGTGTGATGATAGCGCCGGAACGTGGCCAAGAGAAAGACAAACTCGATCAGCGGCAGATACAGCGCAAAGTAATGCGTCGCGTAAGCCAGAGCGCTCAACACGCCCAAGACCGCCCAATCGCAGTGGCGTCGCTGGCGCAGAACGCGCCAAAAGGCGGCCAACACCGCCAGCGATAGAAATCCCAGCAGCGCGTACATGCGTGCTTCCTGACTGTACCAGACGTGAAAAGGGTTGAGCGCCAACAGGAACGCCGCCCACGCGCCGGCCCTCTCGCCCAGCCAATCCCGCCCTACCCGCAGCAAGAGGGCCACCGTCAGCACGCCCGCCACAGCGGAGGGAAACCGCAGCGCAAACTCGCCATCCCCCGCCAGAGTCAGCCACGGGCGCAGCAGCAGATAGTAGAGCGGCGGGTGAACGGCATCCACGATCATGGCCTGCCAAGATAGGCTTAGGGGCAATGTAGCAAAAAGATGGGAAAATGCCTCGTCCATCCACAGTGACTGGCCACCCAACCCCCACAGACGCACCAAGGCCGTCAATAACAATATCCCCACTGCCAGGACAGACCGCCTCACAAGCACCTCTTTCTATTGCTCCAGCGCACGCCACACAGGTACACGATCATCGCCACCGTCACCAGGCCGCTCAATGAATCGACACCACGCAAGTTGGCCACCACAAACAGCGCCCACGGGATGACAAAGACGACGAGCAACCACAAAAGGATTCTCACAAGACGGGACCCCTTGGTCCGGCAGAACGCCAAAAGCGCAGGAAACAGCAGAGGTAAATGATCGTAATTCCAAAGATAAGGGATCACCAATAGTGAGGTTCCCATCGCCAGCCCCAAGCCAAAGCGCCAATCCCGGTGCTGCCGGACGACGACGACCAACGAGAACAAACTCACCAGTACCAGCATCGACGCGCCTGCCGCCCGCCAGTAGTCCGGCCCGACCAAATCAAAAGCCAGCCCCCACAGCGTCGGTGTGCCAACGGTCACGGCAGTCTTTGTGTTCACGCCCATCCACCGCCAGAGCCATCCCGGAGAGACGAGCCAAGAGACCGCGAAAAGCAGCAAGGTACTCCCAGCCAGCCCCTGTAGCGCAGGCCAGTCTCTACGGGTCCAAAAAAGCAGGCCGGCCGCCACGAGAAACAGAAAAAACAAGTGGGGTTTGAGTAACAAAAATCCCCAGAGCAACCCAGACCAGAAGCTCTGTCCGCGCGCGTACAGGGCCAATGCCCCTGCTACAATCAACAACAAGACGGGCGCGATCTGTCCACTCGTAAAAGACGCGATAAACGGACGAAACATCATACCCCCCAGAAACGCGGGAAAGATGGTCCAGCGATCGCGCTGGCAGCGCATCGCCCCGAGCAACAGGACGATAGAGGCCACCAACCCAAGTTCGCACACAGTCATCCAAAGGGAAACGGCAGACGCAAAGGGCAGCAGGGAGAAGGGAATAAACAGGATCAGCGTCCATAACGGATAAAGACAAATCGTCTCTGGATTCCACGAACTCCCGTAGGACACGCGCAGATCCGGCCACACCGATGGGTCGTATGGATCAAGTCCCAAAACCAGGGACTTCCCCCCCATGAACAGACTCATAAAGTCTCGATTGACCATATCTCCCATCAACCGGGCGCCGACGTAATAATTGACAAAAAAGACGAGCACAAAAACCGCAACCAACACAATCACAGTGACAATTTTAACCGCCGACGCGGCGCGCGAAAAGCCTTTCATTTCAAACCTCACTTGGGCGGGTAGCTCGGGCCGGCAGTTCGCGCAAGCGCCGCCACAGATCAACCGACAATCCCACGAATAACACCGTCCGCACCACCACCGTCAGGTAAAGCCACTGGTTGAGCCCCCGTGAGAGCAGCACCGGCCACTCGGCGACGTTGACGAAAGTCAGCACCACCAAATACAATACGGCCCGTTCCAGGGGAAGCGACAGCAGCACCAACGGCGCCAGCATCCCCAGCCACTGGGGGCTCCAGCCGCGCAACCAGAGGAAAAAGAGCACCGCCGTCAGCGTGGTGAACCGGAGCACCCGCCGCGGATCCATCTCCAGTGGCGTCTTCCACCACAACCACAGGTATAGAACACCAAAGAGCAGCGTCGTGAGCCAGGAGGGAATGACTGCGGGGTTACCCTGAGTATCTGTTACGACAGCAGGATCAAAGCGGTTGGCGTGATACGTGCCAGTCGACAAGTTCCCATCCAGCAGCGCCCACACCGTCTGCCAGGAGGTGCGGCTGCCCAACGAGCGCAGCGAGGCCCAGGTATACGCCGGGCCGAGCAACGCCAGAAGGCCCACTACGGCCGCAAAGACGGCCAGCGCCACCGCGACATAGATCGCGGCATCGTGCCAACTGCGGCGGAAGCGGACAGCCACGGAGAGAAAGAGCAGGGGGAACCACTTGACCAACCCGCCCACCCCCAACGCTAGCGCCGACTGCACCCCGCGGCCCGCCAGCCAGCGCTCGACGGCCAGCAGCAGGAAAAAGGCCGTGATCGCGTCAAAGCTCATCCACCACGTCGCCACGGGCGCGAACAGCAGCGCGTAGGTCCACGACAGCCGGACAGCCCACTCACCTCCCATCGTTCGCCGCGCCAGGCGCGCGAGCAGCACGAGCGTCCCCGTCTCGAAAACGAGCTGCACCAGCGCCAGAGCGGCAGCGTAGGCCGTATAGTGCGGCGTGACGAGATAGATTAAAAGCGAAAGGTACGGAAACAGCGGCGGGTACTCGACCCAGTAATCGATATAGGGCAGCCCCCCTTGATCCACCCAACTGGCGAGTTCGTAATAATAGGCATAGTCCGACTGCGCCAGTTGATCGGCGGGCCAAAAGGCCAGCAGGCTGAGGCGAAAGGCCAAAAAGAGCAAGAGAGGCAAGCGGAGATATCGCTTCATTTACCCATCCACCCTGCACCTCACCGCTCCGAATCCTCGCGTATCCAGATCACCGCCACGTCATCCCGATAGACCTCCTTCCAGCCACCCACACACGCCAAGCGGAGAGAAAGCGCGTCGTCGGGATAGGTCAGGACGAGATCGACGTCGTACTCGGCCAACGTCTCCTGGAAACCGGGGCGCCCCCACTCCACCTCCAGGGACTGACGCAGGAGCTTATCGCCGTATAGGTCCGTCCGTCCATCCACAAAGACGCGATAATGAGGATACAGCGACCAGATGAGATAGCCCCCCCAGTTGTAGGGGTTAAACATCTCTCCCTCGGGGCGGTTCTCGAGAATCCAGGCCGCGGCATCCACCGGTAGGCTCTTGCACCGCTCTTGCTCGTTGAACGCGACGGTCAGCGGGGTCCACACTTTTATCAGCGCCAGGCCAACGATCGCCAGGAGCAACGTCAGATTGACCACGCCGCGGACGACGCTCGATCGCCCCCCAACCCTGAGCCAACCGCCCCACCCCAGGCGGGTCAAGAGTGCCGTCACGTGCCGGCTCAACACCGGCGCAATCACCAGTGCGAACGGTCCAAAGTTGCGCCCGGCCAACAGCGAAGCGTAGGTAAACATCCCGACTAACGCCAGGTCCGTCCCATCCGCCCGCCGCCCGGAGAGCCCCATCGCCGCCAGCGTCGCCAGCAGCAGCCAGATGAAGGGCTGGGTGTAGAGCGGATGGAAATCGGGCGACTGCCACTCCTGGATAAAGTCCTGCAAGGCGCCGATACCCACCGTATCCAGGTAGTACGTCCACATCCGCACGCCGTAGGGAGTGAGCACCAGGAGGGCGGCGGAAAGCAACGCCACGCCAATCACCATGCCAATGCCTCGCCAGCTCACTACGGGGTCGTCGCCCGGCGCGACCAGCGCCAGCAGACGATTGAACACCTCTCCGACGACAAAGGCGACCAATACCATGAACCCCAGGGCATACCCGGCGTGCAGGTTGGCCCACAGAACAAAGATCGGCAGCAGCAGCCACAGCCGATTCACACCCCGCCACTTGAAGAGGTAGAGCACGTAGGCCACCACAGCGGTCAGCAGGAAAGAGAACAACTGTGGGCGAGCCACCCAAATCGTCGACGAAGTCGCCGCCGCCAGGACGACGATGAACGCCCGGCTGAAGGGATCCCCCTCCATCTGTAAGTAGACGAACAGAAAGGCGAGGACGATCACGGCGGCCATCCACAGCCCCAACCCGGCATAGGAAAAGCTGTGGAACAGCCAATAGAGCACGACTTGGCTGAGCCAACTGTGGTTGATCCAAGGGGAGCCGTAGCGTGTGTGGGAAAAAAGATCGGTCCGCAGAACCCTGCCGCTCTCCAGCGTCACCCGCCCGGCCTGCAGGTGCCACCAGGTGTCGGTATCGGCCGGCGCGCGGACGGCCATAGCGAACAAGGCGACGAACAGAATCGCCACGACGAGGCGACGGGTGTTGAACCAATGGAGCACACGCCTCGGCATCTCAATCCTCTCCCGACAGATCGTAAACAAAGATCGAATACCCGATCTTGGCCACGGGTGTTTCGCCAAGCAGCCAACGATACACCAAGGGATCCTGCGTGCACCCGCCCTGCAAACAGGTCGCGCTCACGGCCAGTGTGCCACGGCGCGGAATCGGAGCGTCCTCGCAAGCCAACAATCCCAGGCTGGGCATGCACGCGTATTCGATGCCATAGTAGTCCGGATCGGCGGTGCCAAAATAGGCCAAGTGCAGCTTGCCAACCCCCCGCTCTCTTTGATAGCGCGCCAGGCGCTTGAGGTCCTGCCCCCAGTCGAGGTTGGAATCCACCAGGTACCGATAGCCCTCTTCCGGCCCGCCCACCAACTCGTTAAAATAGGTCAGGTGATAGGGAAAGATCATCACCGCAGACAGCGTCAGCCAACCCATCAAAGCCAGAACCACAGCCCGTCTCCACCCCGGCAGCGGAGCGCCAGCCACCCGTCCTACCATGACAAACAAGAACGGCAAGATGGGCAACACGTAACGATAGCCCAAATTAAGCCTGCTGAACATCGCCAACCCAAGCCAAGTCCCGGCCGGCAGCGCGAGAAACAGAAAATCATACCAACTACGCGACCAGGTTTTCACCAGCATCGCCACAGCCACGCCAAGCAGGATCTGCACAGAGAGCGGTGTCTTGATCAGAAACGCAGCGGGAAAATAGTACCACCAGCCTGTTTCAGAACGCTGCCCCCACAAAAATGCCGGACGCCCACCCTCCTGTACATCCTGGCGCACCAACCACAGCCCATACCAGTAACTGGGGGCTGGGATCGGCACCTGAGTCAATATAAAGTCAACAAAGGGACCAGCATCAGGCGGCGCGACCTCCACCCGTCCCACAGATTGAAGCCTAACCGCCAATGCCCAGACCGAACAAAATTCGCCGCCGTAATCGACAACCAGCACTACCAGAGCAATCACCAGTATAAGAAGCAACCATCCCAACATACGTCGACCGTATTTTTGTGCATCATCCGACATCCGACTGACCAAATAGATGGCCCCTAACCCAAGCAATATCGGCACCAAAACAATCGCCGAGAACTTGGAAGCCAGTGCTAACCCAGTCGCTAGACCAGCTGCAAACAGCCACTCCCTGGCCTGATGCTGAAAAAAACGCCAAAGGGCATACACAGCCAAGAAAAAAAAGCACGTCAGCCCAAGGTCATTCGTCGCCAATTGCCCATGTGCAATGATGTTCGGATCGAGCGCAGCAACGAATGCAGCCAGCAACCCGGAGCGATGCCCCCAAAGTTTCCGCGCCCAACTATACACACACCAGACCAGCGTCAAGGTTAACCCGATGATGGGTAATCGAGCTAGGAAGAGCATCATATCGGGATTAACAGTGTTATGAAAAAAGAACCTGTGTGCAAAGTCCCCCTTATTATCCACGTCTTGGGGCATTTGAGGAGATAGCAGAAGCAGCGGCAACGCCACTAACTGCCGAATCAACGGTGGGTGATCCCAAGTCCAAAGCATCTTTCCAGTTCGCAAGAGAGAATACCCCGTCGAGACTTTGTACACCTCGTCGAACGTGGCCGATTGCACCAGGGCGCCGGGCACCTGCTGCACGAGCACCAACCCCAGGATCAACACCAGGGGCGCCGCGCCAAAAGCACCACGGCGATCCATCCTACGAAGCCATCGTGTCATAGACAATCAGCAACTCGTCCTCGTAAACGGGAGCGGGAAAATCGGCCAACTGCTCTCGCCAATAGATCATCTCGTCGGCAGTGAGTAGATGTTTGTGTACGATTATATACCGAATACCCTGGGCAGCCAAAACGGCGAACTGCCCCTCAATATCCAGACCAGGGTCGAGCGCTATGTTGGCGCGCAACGGCCCCAGGAGAGGATCAGCGTCCACAAAAGCGTAGACGTCATCAGGGGTGCGCGAAACGTGTCCATCGACGATCTTGTGTCCGTGAACCGTCTGCGAGAACATGTAGTACTTGGCCGCCTGGCGCCTCATGGGGAAATCGGCCACGGCAAAATCCCCCTCCTCCTGGGCCACTTGATACAAAAAGGGAGAATGGGACGGCAAGGTCACGGGAAAGGGAAAAACTAGGTATTCAACGAGAAGGACACCGAATGCCAAGGCGAGAACGCGATGTCCCCAAGATGGGCTCCTGAGAGCCAGCCTGCTATATAGCCAGCGGCCGCCAAAGCCAACCAAGACGGCCAGCGAGAAAAACACAAAGATGTTCAAACGATAAGGATGACGTATCACCTTGATTATAGGAATCGCCCAGGGCAAGCCAAAGCCGTGCAACGGTACGCCGCCAACCTCGATGCGCGCCCCCAATGAGAGCAACAAAAAGGGCACCCCCGTCAGCAACCAGGGACGGCTCTTGCGCCAGGCCTTGGCCAGTCCAATCGTGGCCAAGCCGAGGGCAGTATATCCAAGATAGGCCGGTCGCCAGCGCCTGATACTCCCAAGCCGGGCATATATATCCGAAAAGAATCCACCTAACAGCGGATTCCTCTCGTTGGGCACGAAAAAAGACAACACGTCATTTCCCAATCCCGTTTCGATGTCCACAGCCATATAGGCTGTGTCGGTAGTCAATTGGGCCCGGAGGATGGGCCAGAAAAAGGGAACTATCGTTAGAGCGATGAAAGCGATCAACAAGCCCAACCAACGAATCGATCCCGCCGACCACTCGGCCCGCTCGAAAAACAGGCCATAGAGCAGATACAATCCCGTCCAGGCCGTGAGCAACGTCATGAGATGCCAACCCGAAAGAGCCGTCAGCAGGAACCACAGAACCGCCAGCAGCACGTGCTTGACGCGGCGACTGCCGGTTTCGTAAAGCACGCGGCGGAGAGCGAGCACGAACAAGGGAATCCACTGGGTAGTAATCAGGTTGGGATGGCCGCTTTCGAACACGTGATAGGGATGGAAAGCAAACACGAGCCCCGAAACAAAGGCGGCAGGACGGCACCCCGTGAGATAGCTCGCCAGCAGGTACATGCTAAAGCCGCTCAAAACATAGACCAAGAAAATGGGAATATTGTAGGCGACCACAGGCCCCAAGAACGGCTTTAGAATCAGCGAGACGGCGGTGTTGGTGTGACTGAAACTGTGGAACACGAGGCTGGTACCCCGGGGGAAGAACAGATAATCGGTATGATAAAAGTCCAGACCCTCACTCAAAGCCTTTTTCGTCCACCAGTTGGCCCAGGGGTTGATCAGGACGTCGACATCGTACCCGATCAGGACTTTGTCAATCATGTAAGGCAGAGGCAGGGTCAATACAACAGTGAGAAAACCGTAGAAAACCAACACGACAACGTCGTACCGCCTCATCGGTCAGCCTCCCCGGTTTCCTTCTGGCCGGCAGTGAGGGAATCGTTCCGCGAAAGCAACCACAACACCGCCACGCATACCCATCCCAACGCCGTACTCACCACCCCGGCCGTCAAACCGGCGGGCCAGTACGCGAACACCACCCGCTGCGGCCCTTCTTCCAAATGGACACCACGCAGAATTCTCTCGACGCGCACCAGTTCCACACCCTCACCATTCACCCACACCCGCCAGTCGGGATCGTACACCTCGCTCAACACCAGCAGACCCGGCCCCTGTGCCTCAACTTGAACCCGGTTCGGCGTCCACCGGACGACGCGCGCCTGCCTCACGCCCTCGGCCGTCCCCACCTCCTCACCCAACACCACAAAAGCCCGCGGGAACGCCCGCTCGTTGCGATAGAGATGGACGCCATCGCGCTCTCCCAGCGACGTCAGCCCGTCAGCTCGCATCGGATATGCCGCAGCCAGGTAGCGCACGTTCAGCAGCCCCAACAGCCGCAGGTCGGGCACCACATCGCGGTGAGCACGCAGCATATCCTCACCCTCTGGCACTTCCGGGAAGGCGGGCACCGTAACGCCGTAGCCCGGCAGATCGACGCCGGTAGCGGCGCGCATGAAATCGACATAGTCGGCCAATTGAAACGGGTCGACGCCATCCGCCATCTCAAGGCCGTACACTGCGCTGGTGTGCTGCGGGATCGAGTAGCTGGGCGAGTAGACGCGAAAGTAGCCGGGCTGTTGCGCAAGCCAAGACGCCGCAGCCTCTCCCTCCGCCAGCACCTCGTTCGACGGTCGCACCCGGTAAAGCGTGGAGCCCACGTAGAACAGATCGGCCAAGGCCAAGATCAGCACCACGAAGCGCGCGTGCCGTAGCCGCCCACTTGCGCGTAGTGCGACCAGCATTCCCACCAGCGGCCAAACCACCGCCGCCATCACGACGTTGGCCGGCAGCTGCAACACGACTGCGCCAATCCCTCCCGCCAGAGCCGCACCGGCCAGTCCGACCGCTGCGCGACTCGTCCAGCGTCGTCGGGACACCCTTTCCTCAAGCGCAGTCAGCCCCCGCGCGGCCAGCACCGCCGCCGCCAACACGACCAGGAACCAGGCCCGCGCCGGGCCACGCAGCCACCCCAGCGGCGGCAGCACGCGATAGAGCAGTCCATAAAGGGGCGTGTGGGTGCCCAGCGAATAGACCCCCGCCAGCAGCGCCAACCCGCCCCACCACCAACGCTCTCGGCCACGCCACCGGACCAGGCCAACCACCGCCAGAAACAACCCCGCAGCTCCCACGTAGGTCATCGTCTCCTGGAAACCTCCGTGATCGGCCACCAGCAGGCCCACCAGGTAGCTGGGCGGAAGCGAGGCGATACCGCTCTCCTCCAGCGCCAGCCCACCCCGATTGAGCCGCCCCGCCACCGCCGCCAAAGGCAGCATCTGCACCGCCACCAATGCTCCTGCCAACAAAGCTGTCGCCGCGCCGCGTGACACGTGATACGTGATGCGTGACAAGTGCTGCGCAATGCGCCGTTCGCCATTCGCCATTCGCCGATTCGCTGATTCGCTGATTCCCGACCGGCAACCTGCCGCGCACAGCCAATATCCTACCGCTATCAACCCACCATAAAACCCCAGCCGCACGTCGGCCAGGACCAGCATCGCTGCCGTCACCGCCGCCGTCGCCACGTCCCCTGGATAACCCCGCTTCGCCAGTCGCCGCACCGCCCACAGCATCCACGGTAGCCACGCCCAGGCAAAGTACAACCCGACGTGCCCCGAGGCCAGGTGAGCCACCGCCTTGGGCGCGAGCATCACGGTGAGCGCCGCCAGCAGGCCGCCAGCGCGTGAGGCCCCGGTCGACCGCGCCAGCCGATGCGCCCCCCACCCGGCCCAGGCCGTGTGCAGGACAAAGAGCAGATTGAAGGCAAAGGACAGCGGGAGAACGAGAAGCAACAAGCTGGGCGGATACCACAATCCGGAAAGGGGATTGGCGGCGAAAGGCTCACCGCCCAGAATCAGGTGGCGCCACAGGGGAACCTGCCTCCATGTCGCCAGGGAACGGCGGATGAAGAGGGCGTTGGGCCAGTGGGTGATCGTCAAATCGGAGTAATCGCTATTGGGACGATAGAGAAAACCGTCCGGCGCGGACCACAGCGGCCCAAAGAAGCCCGCTGCCAAAATCAACAGCAAAAGGGGCGTCCAACGCGTCAAACCACCTGATCTAGTCATTCAATGCCCGTCGTAACCGCAGTGCTGCACCCACCGCCATGCCAACCAACACCAACCCAATGCCAAACAACCATACCGCCGGAACCTGCAGAAACCACAATTGGACGAACCAAAAATTGGGCACGTTGAAGGACAACAATCCCACAGCCTCGCTCTGCCAATCGAATGGAGCCAACTCGGCGCCAGAATCGATCAATCCTGCCAGTGCCGCGCGCCCCTCGGGCCTGGCCACCAAACTCAGCACCTCTAACAGCGAGCGCACCTGCCCCGGAATCGGCGAATCGGGCCAATGATAATGCACGCGCTCAAAGTATTCATCCGGCGTCGCCGACGCATCCCACACCCGTTGGAGATGGCGTCCCCAGTCGACAGAAATTCCCAGCACCTGCAAGAGCAGCGAAACCGTCACCAACGCCAGTAGGGCAACCCGCCCGATCCGTTCAACCTGCCAGCGCCGAATGACACCCCCTGCCGGCAACAACAGAAGGGGTACGATGGGCAACAGTAAGCGCGGCCCCCAGCCCCCACCGCCACTCCAGTTTCCATAAAGCGCATGGGGAACCAAGTAGCACAGCACGACAATCAAGACAAGCCAGGCCCAATCACGCCGTCTCCGAAAGAGCGCAGGCCATCCGATGACCCCCAGCAAGAGCACGGGCATAAAGACGAACAGCCCTTTGCCGGGGCTCAGAAGCTGGTTGTAGAGTCCCCGAAGAAGCGGCACGCGCCAGGAAACACGCCCGTAACCGGACACCAGCGCGTCTTCGAAGCGATAGATATTGTAGCCCAGCACCGCCAATTGCCCCAAACCCATCGGCAGAAGTAACAGAGCAAATCGTCTGAGCAGAGAGTTCAGCCCTACCTCCCGATCTCGTGTCAATGCCCACGACGCCACCGGCACCGCCAGCAGCAGAGCCGTCTGCCGGGTAACGATCATGCCCCCCAGCGCAAGCCCGGCGGCCACAAAGCGGCGACGCTCGACGGCGAGAATCGCCTGCAGCAAAAGCAGCACGACCAACGGCTCGCTGAAGGCACTCTTGGCATGATACCAGGCAATGGTACCCAGGGCATAAAGCAGAGCCAGAACCACGGCCAGGCGCTGCGCATACAGGCACCTGGCCAGGTGAAACAGCAATACGCCGGCCGCCGCGCTCGCCAGGGGATTGAACAGCATCACCGCCGCTCGTGTCGCAAATCCTTTCGTCACCGCCGGCAGCAGCGCCGCCACGCCTCGTCCAAAAAAGCACAGCGGAGCCACTGCCAGCGACCATCCCAGGCCATACTTGGAATAGTAGCGCCCGTCGCGCCCTACTCTGCCGTAACCCGTACGCCCCTCGACCAGGTTGGCCTCAACCAACGGTACGGCGAGCCCACGACCGGTCGCCAAACTATAGGCCACCCGGTACATCGTCTCGCCGTCTCCACTGTCTATGCGCAGTGAGGCAGATAGCAGATACACCGCCAACAACAGGAAGAACAGATACCGGCCAACCTTTCGATCATCCACTGTCTCACTCACCTCGCTGCTTCCCCCAACTCACGTGCGTTCAGCAGAAGCACGCGAGCCCCATGATCCACCCGAGCGATACCGGCGCCGCGTTCGACCACAACGGGAAAGCGTTCGGCAACTGCATCCACGGCCTCCGACGTGCCAACCATCAAACCCAGGCTATACGCGTCTGGATCAGATGGAAAAAACACAAACACCTCGTCGTGAATCGTCCTGCCGGATGCCCACAACCTATCGGAGCCCAAGGCCGAGACCACCAACTCTTGTTCAGCGACTACCTGACCGGGCTCAACCAAGCGATCGACCAAAACGAGATAGACGCGCGGGCGATCTCCATCCATCCAAGCGCCCTGCCAGTAGGTGTGCAGGTAATAAGCCGCTCCGGGTCCGGGTTCGAGCTCGAGGCCCACCAACCAAACGCTATCCCCAAAAACCACCCGGGCAGGCGTGGACGGTTCCCCGGCATCGCCTGCGAACGCCGAATCAAAGGCCTCCGGCACTTGGGAATGAGGAGCCCCCCGCTCGAACACCAGGAATCCATCCCGTCCCTCCACGACACCCCATGCCGGATCATCCAACAATCCCCGCACCAGACGCAGGTATTCGTCCTGAGGCAGAGCCGGATTGTAGTATCGGGGAGGAGCCTCTTCGCCGGCGACGGGCGGATAGAGAGAAAACTCGTTGTCCCGGTCGGTGAGCACGTCGACCGCCACGTACTCTGCCTGCTCGAATTGGGGAAATACAAAAACTCGAGGGCGTTGAGAGAGGTGCGGGTTTATGGACATCTGGGCAGAAACCGCCGCAGTGGGCGGAATCGTTTTTATCACCTCACGGCCAATTCGATGGTGTTCCGTGACCTGAGGCCACTGAAACGCCCCCCCAAAAGGCGTATATCCAAACACCCCGTGATAGAACAGGGAGACGAACAGCGCATATCCCCCCACTGTCAGCAACAGGAACCCTCGCTTGACGTTGCGCAACAGCCGCTGCGCGAGGGTCAACAGCCTTTCGGCACCATACACGGCTGCCACGACGACGAAGGGAACCACCGGCACCGAATAGTGAACGAAATCCAAAACGTGCATCAGGCCGAACATGCTAAAGACGTTGATGGCCATCGTGGGCCACGCCAGCAGCATGACCTCGGGTGCCAGCAGCGCGAGATAGCCGACCGGAAACGGGATGCGCCACAGATACGCCAGCCGAGAGGGCTCGCTGAGCGTATCCCACAGGAGACCCGGATGCAGGATGACGTTCATCGCTATCTCCGGCAAGCCATCGCCAAGATACCCATACCGCCCGATGTGAGCGCTTTCGCCCCCCAAGTTAAAGTACGGCAGAATGACCTGCACGCACAGAAGAAACCATGCCACCGAAAGCAGCACCGCCACAGCCCCCATCGCGTAGCGCCGGTGTCTGAGCGCAAAGTACACGCCAAGCATGGCCACCAATAGAGACATCTCCTCCTTGCACGCAGCAGCTAACACGCTCCACAGCACGAAAGCACGCCATCGCTCCATCTCAACGGCGTAAAGCGCCATGGCCAAAAACGCCGACGACAGTGTGACCGCGTGGAACTCGAAAACCGGGCCGGCCTCCAGGGCAGGATACAAAAGATAGACCACGGCAAAGAGCGGCCCCGCCCAAGGACTCGCCAACCGGCGGCGGGCGATTTGCGCCACCGGCCAAGCTCCCAGCCCAACCACCACCGCCTGCAACACCAACAGCGTCTCCGGCCCGTCGTGGAGCAGATACAGCGGCGCGATCAGGAGCAAAATGGGCTCGACGTGATAGGCCAGTCGGCTCTCGCCAAACGGCGGCCAGTTGGTGCAGACCAGCAAACGCCCGTGAATCGTGTTCCACACCGTCTGGTCATAGTTGCCCAGGTCAAATCCGTGCGTCTGAAACGCAAAGTGTTTGGTCAGTGCCAACGCGGAGAAAAACACGGCAAACGCCCCGATCAGCAACCACACAAAAGCGCTGGCGATCTTCCGCGAGAGAGCCTGCCTCCTGCTTGATGCAGCCTCACTAAACCAACGGGCAAGCCATTTGGTCATCGGACCCTCAACGTGTATAATTCTGTGTGGAGCGATATACCCAATGAAAAACCCCAATTACAAAGAATGGCTGCTGATCGCAGGCTTGGTGGCCCTGGCCCTGTTGGCCCGTCTCGTGCCCGGCGGACGGACGGTGGACGACGCCTACATCACCTTCCGCTACGCCCGTAACGTCGCCCAGGGCATCGGCTTTGTATACAACCCGGGCCAACGTGTGCTGGGCACGACGACGCCCCTCTACACGCTGCTCATGGCCGCGCTATCGCTGGCCACAGGCTCGGGCGATTTTCCAGCCCTGGCGCTGGTCGTCAACGCATTAGCCGGCGCGTTCTCCGTGGGGATGCTCTACGCGCTGGGCAAGCGTTTCACCGGCCATCTGGCCCCCGCCGCAGCCGTGGCGCTCCTGTGGGCGCTGGCCCCCTTCAGCGTCTCTTTCGCCATCGGCGGCCTGGAGACCGACCTAACTATCGGGCTGCTCATCGCCGCCGCCTACGCTTACCTAGTGGAGCGTGCCCGCGCCCTGGCCATCCTCTCAGCGCTGGCGCTCCTGGCCCGGCCAGACACCGCCATCCTTTTGGGGCCGCTGTGGCTCGGTCTCGTCCTGGCGCAGCGGCGCATCCCCTGGCGAGAGGGTTTGATCACTCTGGCCATCCTGGCGCCCTGGGTGATCTTTGGCACCCTATACTTTGGCAGCCCGCTCACCAACTCCATCGCCGCCAAATCCGTCGTCTACCTCCTGCCTGCAGAATCCGCCTTCCTGCGACTGCTACAACACTACGCCACGCCCTTCTTCGAACAAAGTATTCTGCCACCTTACGGTGTGTTCGTTGCCCTCGTCGTGTACTGCGGACTGTGCGCCCTCGGCGCCATCAACGCCTTCCGCCGCGACTGCAAGACCTGGCCGTTGATCGTCTATCCTTTCGCCTACTTTGCCGTCTTTGCCCTGGCCAACCCCCTCATCTTTCGCTGGTACCTCTCGCCGCCGCTGCCGTTCTACTTCCTGCTCATTGTCACTGGCGTCTGGACAGTGAGTGGGGATATTGGTAGATTGGTAGTTAGTAAACTAGTAAATCGGGAGTCACAGCACTTCCAAGTTTATCAACTTACCAGTCTACCATTTACCCTCTTCACCGTCGCCGCGCTGGCCCTCACGCTGAACGCCTGGACGCTGCACCCCGACCACGGTCCCGACCGGCCCGCTCCAGAGATGGCCTGGTTTGGCGGAGAGCTCGTCTACCGCCAGATCGCGCTTGATCTCAAGGAACGACTGAAGCCCAGTGACATGGTCGCCGTCGCCGACATCGGCACCCTTGGCTACTACAGCGAGGCCTACATCCTGGACCCCGTGGGGCTGATCTCGCCGAACTCCAGCCAATATTACCCCGTCCCATCCGAGCAGCACGCCAACGCCCTGGCGATCCCCACGCAGTTAATCCTGGATCAACAACCTGAACATGTAGTCCTGCTGGAAGTCTACATCCGACACACCCTGTTGGAATCGGAGGCGTTCAACGCCCAATACGAGCTGCGCGACGCCATCGAGACTGACATCCTGGGCAGCTCAGCCTTTATGGTCTTTCGGCGGTCCGATCTAGATACGAACGAAAAAGGCCAATAGGGCCAGCGAGAGAATCCACAGCAGGCTATAGTTAAGCACGCGTTTACTGCGCCGCCAACCCCCATACATCACGAGGCTCTGCACCAGCCCGATCTCGAGCCGCGTCGTGCCCGAAAGCTCACGGTAGGTCGAATAGGGGAGCACGATCATCAACAGGGCATTCCCCAGCAGCATGAACACCAGTGGATGCCAGTGGCGGCGCCACACCTCACGCCCGGCCAAGATGACGGCAGCGGTCGCGGGCACGACGACCAGAGGCCCCATAATCAGCAACCGACCCAGCAAAAGCTGCACGTTGCCGCTTCCCGGCTCCATCAACCCGCCGAAGGGAATCAGTGAAAAGCCGGTCGCCGCCGCCCCGCCCGAGGCCAATCCCACCGCCCCAAACCAATGGTACAGTAAAAGCCGGTAAACGATAAAAGGCACACCGCTTACCAACAGCAGTCGCCCTGCCTCGGTCCAGTTTCTGTTCAGCACGTACACCGCCAAAAACGCCCCGACCGCCAGCACCGCCGTCTCTTTGGCAAACACCGTCAGTGTCAGCATAACGGCGCTGAGCCAGCTTTGCTCCCGCACGTAGAACCACAAGCTCAGCAGGATCAGCGCATAGGATAGCGGCTCGTTTGTATCGAGCCGCAGCGCGATCAACAAACCGGCGAAAAGCCCACACGGCAGCGCATACCAGGCACTGACGCCATAGCTCACCAGCACCCGACCGGCAGCGTAGGCACATAGAGCAATGGCAGCGACGTTGATCACGATGAGCGTGTAGGGGATCCAATCCGGCTGGCCCAGCGCCACCCAGCGGGCCAAGAGGGGATACAACACCCGCTGATAACGATAGGCGGGGACATCCGCATAACGCCAGCCCTCCAGCGGGTTTAGCGCGATCTGGTAGCTGAACTGGCCGTCGTACCCCCACTCGCCCTCGGGATCGCCTTCGGCATAGCGAGAGCCGAGGAGCACGAATCGCATCGGATTCCAGCCCGTGGCCCCTAGTGCAACCACAACGTAGAGCAAACAAACGACGACCGTGATCAGCGTCACACCCCACACGCCACCTAGTCGTCTAAATACGCCCGCTATGCGATCTCCAAGTCGGCTATGTCCGTGCATACAGTGTAATAGCGCTTCCAATCACTTGATCGGCGACTTGCGGGGCATGCCAGGCCGGCGCGGATATTTCTCCGGCGTGGCGACCACCTTATTCACCACCACCAGATAGCGCGTCTCGGCCAAACCACGCAGCTCCACCGGGACCAACTGCTGCACCCGCCCCCCCAGCGCCATAATGGCCGCTGCCGCCTCGTGCACCTCCGCGGCCGCGCCCTCTCCCTTCTGCGCCAGCGCCACCCCGCCCACGCGCACCAGCGGCAGCAGATATTCTGCCAGCGTCGGCATCTCGGCCACGGCACGGGCCAGCGCCCAATCGTACTGCTCTCGATAAAGCGCATCGTTGCCCAACGTCTCCGCCCGCCCATGTACGACCTCGACGTCCTTCAGCTCTAACACGCGCACCATGTGCTCCAGAAAAGTCACCTTCTTGCGCGTCGCCTCCAGTAGCGTCAGCCGCATCCCCGGGCAGACGATCTTGAGCGCCAGCCCAGGGAACCCTGCCCCCGTCCCCACGTCGATCACCCGCGCGCCGCCCGCCAGCTCCGCACGAGGCAGCGCTTTTAGACAGGAGAGAGAGTCGAGAAAGTGCCGTACTAGAACGCCTTCCCAATCGGTGATGGCGGTCAGGTTAAAGCGCCGGTTCCAGTCCACCAGCTCTCGATAACAGACCTCAAAAGCCTCCAAGTGGCTATCGGAGAGTTTGACCCCCAGTTCCCGAACGCCCGCGACCAGAGACTCCATCCGACCTACCCCAAGCGCCGCCCACTCTCGCCGTCAAAGAAGTAGAGCTGTTCGGTGGGAAAGACAACCACCGCCTCGGTGCCGATATCGAATGGCACATCGAGGGGCCCGCTGGCCGCGTAGGAAAGCGTCCCCGTGCGCACGTACACGATCTGCACACGCCGCCCAAAGTCCGGCTCAACGACCTCCACCTCGCCGCGCAGGTGGATCCCTTTCGGCAAGGGCTGACCGCCAGAGGTCAGAATAGCCGATTCCGGGCACACGCCCAGGGTCAGGCCCTGCCCAACGCTGACCTCAGCTTTGACCGCATCCGGCAAAGGCACCGTGACCTCCCCGAGACGGAGCGATCCATCGGCGACCGTGCCGCCGGCGAGCATGTTCATCGGCGGGTGGCCCAGAAACCCGGCGACGAAGGCGTTGACCGGGTCCCGCAATATCTCCAGGTATGGCCCCACCTGTTCAATCCTGCCCTGGCGCATAATGGCGATTTGATCGCCCAGGGCCGCGGCCTCCACCTGGTCGTGCGTGACGTAGAGGGCGGTGATTTGAAATTGGTGCAGCAACCGCTTGATCTCGACCCGGGTCTGCACGCGCAGCTTGGCGTCCAGGTTCGAGAGCGGCTCGTCAAAGAGAAACAGCCTAGGCTTGCGCACGATCGCGCGGGCGATGGCCACCCGCTGCCGCTCCCCCCCAGAAAGCGTGCCCGGTTTGTGTCTCAACAGCTCCTTGAAGCCAATGCCCATCATCTCCGAGGTGACGCGAATCCGCTCCTCTTCCTCCTCGGTAGGTGCCTTGTGCACCCGAAAGAAAAAGCTCAGATTCCCCCGGCTCTTGAAGTGCGGATAGAGTGCATAATTCTGGAACACCATGCCGATGTAGCGATCGCCCGGGGAGAGATCCGTCATGTCTTCGCCGTCGAAAAAGACGCGCCCGGTAAAGTCCGACTCCAACCCGGCGACGACGCGCAGCAGCGTCGTCTTGCCGCACCCCGACGGCCCGACCACGGCAAAAGTCTGGCCGTTGGGCACGGTCAGACTCACGTCATCGAGGGCTTTGATAGGGCCTTGGGGCTCGGGCAAATCACGCCTCTCCCGAGGCCTGGGGAAAACCCGGGTCACATTTTGTAGCCGGACGGTAGCCATCGGACTCCTTGCAGAACGAAAGTAAAAGCGACGATTCGCATCATCACTATATCAGAACTGGGCACGTATGTCAATTAAGCGCTCCTTTTGAGTCAGGAGTAGCCGCGATTTCCGAATCGCGCGATTGGTAAATCGCTAAACACAATCAAGCCGCCCAAAAGGCTTTGGGCGGCTTGCGGTCTACGATTGGACCAGGTAGATCAAGCCCCATACTTGGCCAGACGGCCCGCATACGCCATCGCCAAGGGCAACAGATCGGGATGATGGATGTGTCCCAGGCCGCCAGCCATGCAGGGCCGCTCACCAAACTGCGTCACGCCGTCGGGCCGGATGTGCTCGGCCCACAAAAGCACCGGCAGCTCGTGCCAACTGTGAGACTTGAGCGCCGCCGGCGTGGAGTGGTCGCCCGTGACGATGATCACGTCTGGCCCCAGCGCCAGGATATCGGGCAGCACCTCGTCCACATGCTCGATCACCTTGGCCTTGGCACCAAAGTCGCCATCCTCGCCCCGGCTGTCGGTCTTTTTGACGTGGAAGAAGAAGAAATCGTAATCGGCCCAGTGCTGCTTGAGCGTCTCGACCTCCGACTCGATCGTGTCGCCCGTGGACAGCACGTCCATGCCGCAAAGCTGTGCCACGCCCCGGTACATCGGGTAGGTGGCGATCGCCCCACAGCGCAGCTTGTAGACGTCCGGCATCAGGGGCATCCCCGGATCCTTGGCGATGCCGCGCAGGTTGCAGCCGTTGGCCGGATGCTCGTCGGCCAAAAGCTTGCGCGCCTCGGCCAGCCACTGGTTGAGGAGCTTTGCTGTAGGAGCAGCCTCAGGCCGCAGCGGCTCGACCGGCAGCGGTGGCTTGCCCACCTGCTGGGGATCGGTCTCGGTCAGCCCATCGTACAGCCCCTCGCCCCGCAGCACCAGCACGAAACGATACTCCTTCACCGGCTCGACAAAGGTCTGCACGCCTGGCAGCTTGATCTGGCGCAGCTTTTCACACAGCCGCGCCCCCACCTCCGTGGGGATGCGGCCTGCCCTCCGGTCGGTGATCAGCCCCTGCTCGTCGAGCGAGCAAAAGTTGCCCCGCGCCGCCACGTCCTGAGGTCGCAGGTCGAAACCGATGCCCAGCGCCTCCAATACCCCACGCCCGATCTCGTACTCCAGCGGATCGTAGCCAAAGAGGGCCAGGTGACCGGGACCACTGCCCGGCGTCACGCCGGGCACAATGGGCAAACTCATGCCGCAAATGGAACGCGTGGCCAGCGCGTCGAGATTCGGCGTGTGCGCCGCTTCCAACTCTGTCTGCCCATCGGGCGTCATGGGCAACCCACCCAAGCCATCCAGCACCAGTAAGAGAATCTTGGTCGTGCCATCAATTGCCAACTCACGCATCAAATCCAAATTAGCCATCGTCGCTCCTTAACGAGTAGACAAGGGATATTTCACCCTTGTCTACTTACAACTTGTATACTTGTCTACTTCCTCTACCGGATCGCCATCTCCGTCGTCTTGTCAAACAAGTGCATACGGGACATGTCGAAAGCAACCTGCATCGTCTGGCCTACCCGCGCGTTCGTACGCGGATCGAAGGTGCCCAGGAAAGGCCCAACGTGCTCTGTCATCAAGTAGACGATAACCTCGTGGCCCAGCAACTCGGTCACGTCCACCTTGGCGTCGATCAACGACCTGTGGATGCCGGGAGAAGCGTATTCGGGATCGTAGGTGTCCTCAGGCCGAATGCCAAAGATGATCTCCTTGCCCACGTACGGACGATAAACATCCATCCTGTCCGCGGGAATCTCCAGCCCAAAGTCCCGGCAGTCCACAATCAGCTTGCCATCCTGCTCCGCCACCCTGGCGTCGATAAAGTTCATCGCCGGGCTGCCGATAAAGCCAGCCACAAAGATATTGGACGGCGTGTCGTAGAGCACCTGCGGGACGTCGATCTGCTGCAGGATGCCGTTGTTCATCACCGCGATGCGGGTGCCCATCGTCATGGCCTCCACCTGGTCGTGGGTCACGTAGATGAAGGTCGTTCCCAGCCGCTGATGGAGCTTGCTGATCTCGGCACGGGCGCTCACGCGCAGCTTGGCATCCAGGTTGGACAGAGGCTCGTCCATCAGGAACACCTGTGGCTCACGCACGATGGCGCGACCGACCGCCACACGCTGCCGCTGACCACC
>CAZKDJ010000009.1:0-39941 GCA_964551295.1 uncultured Anaerolineales bacterium
TGATCGTTTGGCTATTGGAAGCGGTGGCGTGGCCATGTACACCGCTGGCCCAGGTGGAATTAGAGTGGCTTTCGCCGTAGACGCCGTAGGTACCGCCGCTGGTGGCGCTGGCGCGGCCGAACACGCCCCGGCCAGAAGTGGAGAGACTCTCACCGGAGACACCGTAGGTTTGGCCGCTGACGGCACCGGCATAGCCAAACACGCCTTTGGCTCCGTCGGAACTGCTGTCGCTCCGCCCGTTGATGCCCACGGTGGTGCCGGTGGCAGCGCTGGCATAGCCGCGTAGGGCCCTTGAGCCGGTGGCGCTGCGTCTATTCTGGACAATGAGTGTGGATACTTCATCTGATCCTGCAATGGTCGCCCCTGGGCGCAGGCTGAGGGCGTAGGGCACAGGCATGATCTCGCGGCAGCCGACGGCAGTGCCGCCAACCTCTACCGCCAATCACAGCCCCTGTCCGTTAAAGTCGTCGTGGGTGACGTCCAGCCCCACGTCGAACAGCCCATCGGTCACCTGTACGCCGTTCTTGGTGACACTCTCCACCGGAGTGCCGGAACAATCGTCCTGGGTGTAGAATTGAAAGATCATATCGCGTGTGCCGGCCACTGGGCTGCCATCCTCCTTGAGCACGCCCTGGTAGCTGATGCGGCTGTTCACCGTGGCGGCGATGGAGACGTTCCCTGCGTCAGATCCAGAGTGCGTCCCAGGCAGTTGAGACTCTCCTTCTGGCCCGGGATCCTGGGCGGTAACTCCTCCCACGATCAGCAGCAAGGCCAGCAGGGTGATCAACGTTGTCGTGAAGAATTTGCGATTCATCGTGTTCTCCTTTCATTCTGTTTTGTGTATACGGTCCCGTTTCGCTAGAAATCCCTCAGCACCATCGGCAGGTAGATTCTGTACGCTGCCTCTGCGCCACACCAAAAGCCAGCGCAGAGGTCGTGGGTCCCGTTGCTGTCCGCACCCACCACCGCCTGCCCGACGGTGGTATCGCTGCCGCCCCCGCCGCCGATGGTCCACCAGTCTATGCTGGGTCCATTCGCGGCAGCTGCGGCTACTCCTGTCAAGAGCAGGCTGACGACCAGCGCACCGAGTATCATCCATTTCTTTTTCACATCGTGTCTCCTTTCTGTTGTTTCACTTGGTAAGCGTTCGAAAACTGTTTTGTGGTTTTCCTGTATCATCTTTTACTAGTCCCTTCTTCGTCTATCACCTCCTATGATTATTTGTTGATTCCCCTTGGCCGGCCAACTCGGCCTGTAAGAAGGTCACCAGCGCCTGCAAGCTGTCGAACCCCCGCCGGCGTCGGCCATGTAGGACCTCCTCCAGGGAAAAGCGCCAATGGGGCTTTTCGTCGGGAGCGGTTTCTCCTTCCTGCCAGCAGCGCAGCAGGTAGGCGCGATGCGGGTCGCTTTTCTCTTTGTGCATCGTCACTCACCTTGAATGGGGTATGACTAAAATTGGTCGAGAAGCTCGCTCGCCCGATGATGAATCATCGGCCTAAGCAGACCCAAGGGCGATAAATCGCCCTCCAATAGTCTGCTTCGGCAGGCTTGCGCTTCACGTCCAAAGGGCTTTCTGCCCAAGGGGTAGACCTCAGCCTGGTGATTCATCGCCAGGCGCGGGCTTCTGTTTGATGGCGAGAATGCTCTCGTTCGCCCCACTCGCTGTTTTTGCCGCTAAACCATCCAGTTAAAGTGCCAGAAGCACACCTTGTCTTGGACTCGGAATGCTGCTATAGTTACGGAAATCGAGCCGTCAAACACATGTATTGTAGCGCTGAACTCGTAGACGAATCATAGGTAACTCATAGGCAACTCATAGGCGATTTGAGGGGGAGGGACATGAAAAGCACGGTCAGCTTGCGATTGCTGGGCACGGTGGAGGTGGAGCGGGAAGGGGAGCCGGTGGTTGGCTTCCGGTCGCGCAAGGCGCTGGCACTGCTGGGGTACCTGGCGGTGCAGGAACAGCCCGTCCCGCGGGAGCGGCTGGCGGAGCTGCTGTGGGCGGGCAGGCCGGAGAGGAGAGGGCGGGCGAACCTGACGTGGGTGCTGGGGAGGATAGCAAAGGAGCTGTCGGGCTGCGTACGTGCTGGTCGGCACGCGGTGCAGTTAGAGCGTGGGGACTCGTATTGGTTGGACGTGGACGCGTTCGAGGAGTTGAGGGAGCAGGGGGATGTGGCCTCGCTGGCGGCGGCGGTGGCGCTGTATCGAGGCGAGTTCCTGGAGGGACTGGCCCTGGAGGGATGTGCCGAGTTCGAGCTGTGGGTGGTGGGGGAGCAGGAGCGGTGGCGGCGGCGGATGGTGAACGTGTTGCGGGCGTTGATGGCGCACCACGGGCGGAGCGGGGAGTACGGGGAGGGGTTGGGGTACGGGAGGCGGCTGTTGGAGTTGGAGCCGTGGCACGAGGAGGCACACCGGCAGGTGATGCGGCTGCTGGGGTGGAGTGGACGGCGAGGGGCGGCGCTGGCCCAGTACGAGACGTGCTGCCGGGTGCTGGAGGAGGATCTGGGGGTGGGGCTGGCGGAGGAGACGGTGCGGCTGTACGAGCAGGTTCGGGACGGGAAGCTGACGGTGCCGGTGGCGGCGGCAGTGCGGCTGCCGGATTTCGGGGCGGCGCCGGGGGCGTTCCCGGTAGAGGCGGGCGCAGAACCGGTCTTTGTGGCGCGGGAGGAGGAGTTGGGGCGGTTGGAGGGGGTTTTGGGGGGGGCTGAGGGGAGAGGGGCGGGTGGTGTTCGTGACGGGAGAGGCGGGGCAGGGAAAGACGGCGCTGATTCAGGAGTTTGCGCGGCGGGCGCAGGGGACGTACGGAGACCTGGTGGTGGCGTGGGGACACGGGAACGCGCACACATGGATAGGGGACCTGTACCTGCCGTTCCGGGAGGTGCTGGGATCGTTGGCCGGGGACGTGGAGGGGCAATGGAAGGCCGGGGCGATGGGGCGGGAGCAGGCGCGCCGGTTGTGGGCGACGCTGCCGCTGACGGTGCAGGCGCTGGTGGAGGTGGGGCCAGACCTGATCGACACCTTTGTGGCGGGGAGTGCGCTGATGGGGCGGGCGGCGGCGCTGGAGACGATGACGCCGGGGAAGGGAGAGTGGCTGGAGCGGCTGGAGGGGTTGATGGCGCGCCGGGCGGCGGCGCCGGGTCCGCCCAACTTACAGCAGAGCGACCTGTTCGAGCAGTACACGCGGGTGATGAGAGAGTTGGCGGAGGAGAGGCCGCTGGTGGTGGTGTTGGACGACTTGCAGTGGGTGGACGTGGGATCGGCAAGCCTGCTGTTCCACCTGGGGAGGCGGATAGGGGGCAGCCGCATCCTGGTGGTGGGAGCCTATCGGCCGGCGGAGGTGGCGATGGGGTGCCCGGCTCCCTCCCCGCGAGAGAGGGGGATGGAGGGGGAGCGAGAGTGGCATCCTCTCGCGTCTGTGGTGGGAGAGTTGAAGCGGCGATTTGGCGAGATCGAGATTGACCTGGGACAGGCGGAGGGGCGGGAGTTTGTACAAGCCTTTGTGGATGCCCAGCCCAACCGACTGGGCGGTGCGTTCCGGGAGATGCTGTACCGACAGACCTTGGGCTCCCCCTTTCACCGTCGAGTTGCTGCGCGGGATGCAGGAGCGAGGGGATTTGGTGCAGGGAGAGGGAGGGCGGTGGGAGGAGGGGGAGGCGCTGGACTGGGAGACGCTGCCGGCGCGGGTGGAGGCGGTGATCGGGGAGCGAGTGGGGCGGTTGAGCGAGACGTCACGGCGAGTGTTGCAGGTGGCGAGCGTGGAGGGGGAGACGTTCACGGCGGAGGTGGTGGCGCGGGTGAGGGAGGCTGGCGAGCGGGAGGTGGTGGAGCGGCTGAGCGGGGAGCTGTACCGGGAGCACCGGTTGGTGCGGGCGCAGGGATTGGAGAGGTTGGGGAGTGAGCGTGTTTTAGGGTCGAACGGGACACCCATCTCTGAGCAACGGCTGTCGCGCTATCGGTTCCGGCACATCCTGTTTCAGAGATACGTGTACAACAGCCTGGATCCGGTGGAGCGCGCCTATCTGCACGAGAGCGTGGGGACGACGCTGGAGGAGTTGTATGAGGAGGCTGGGGAGGGGACGACGACCATCGCGGTGCAGTTGGCGCGGCACTTTCGGGAGGCGGGGGTGGTGGGCAAGGCGGTGGACTACCTGCGGGAGGCCGGGGAGCGGGCGGTGCACATGTCGGCGTACGAGGAGGCAGTGGCGCACTTTACACGGGGGTTGGCACTGCTGGAGGGTCTGGTGGAGAGCGGCGAAGGTGGGCCAGGATCGCCCGAGCAGCGTATGGAGCGGGCGCGGCGGGAGCTGATGCTGCGGGTTGGATTGGCGGTCCCCCTGCAGTCTCTCAGGGGGTATGGGGACCCGGAAGTGGGTCGCCTGTACAACCGGGCACGGGAGCTGTGCCAACAGGTGGGGGAGACGCCCTATCTCCTGCCGGTGCTGTGGTACCTGGCGTTCTATTACTGTGTGCGGGCGGAATACCGGACGGCGTGCGAGCTGGCGGAGCGGGCCGGGAACCCCCTGGCCACCGCGGCGGCGCATTTCGCAGTCGTGTTTGCCTCCCTGTACATGTTTTGGGAGTGGGTCGAGAGTCGAGTGCATCTGGAGCAGGCGGTCGCGCTCTGCCACGATATGCAGGAGCAACGATCCATGCCCTTTCTCTATGGGCAGGACATTGGTGTGATCAGCCTGGCGACGTTGTGTATAGCTCTGACGTTCCAGGGCTATCCGGACCAGGGCCTGGAGCGAGGTCGGGAAGCCCTGGCTCGTGCGGAGGAGTTAGCCTATCCTCTGACCCAGGCTGCCGCGTTTGGCTATCTCGGCCTGTGCTACGTTCATCGCCGAGATCCTCAGATGGCCTGGGAGATGGGGGAGACGTGCCTTCGCTTGTCGTCCGAACAGGGGTTTGCCTACTGGGCGATATTGGGGAGGTACGATTGCGGCTGGGCGCTGGTCGAGCAGGGACGGGCCGAGGAGGGGGCTGCGCTGATACAGCAGGTGATTGCCGATGCCCAGGCCACTGGATGCGAAGAAGCGCGGACGATGCGGCTGGCCGGTTTGGCCGGGGCGTATGGGAAAATGGGGCAAGTCGAGGACGGGCTTGTCCTGTTGGACGAAGCGCTGGGGTTTGCGCTCAGTAGGGATGAGCATTTTTATGAATCGGAAGTCTATCGGGTCAAGGGGGAGTTGCTCCTGTTGCAGGGAGAGGAGGCCGAGGCCGAAGCCTGCTTTCAACGCGCTGCTGAGATGGCCGGTCGACTGGGCCTCAGGTTATCGGAGCTGCGGGCCACGGTGAACCTGTGCCGCCTGTGGCAGGAGCAGGGCCAGCAGCAGAAGGCCAAGGAGCGGTTAGCACAGATCTATGGCTGGTTCAGCGAGGGATTCGATCTAGTGGACTTGCAGGAGGCCAAGGCATTGCTGGAGGAGTTGGGAGGAGTTGAGGGGTGATGTTGACATTGCATTCTTTCCGCATATACTTCCTCTTGTGACCGGAGGAGTGAGAACGTGAAAACTGTTGTCGCTGGCGCGCTGGGCGAGTGCGTCCACGTGGCCGGCGTGCTCAACTTTCTGCGCCTGGCAGAGGCAGCCGGTTGGCGCGTCGTTTTCCTTGGGCCGGCGGTGTCGGTCGAGGAAGTGTTGGCGGCAGCGCGCCGCGAGAAGGCCGATCTGGTGGGTGTCTCCTACCGGCTGACGCCGGAGACGGGCGAGCGGCTGCTGGCCGACTTTGCGGAGGAGGCGGACGATCTGCGCGCTGCCGGCGTGCGCTTCGCTTTCGGCGGCACGCCGCCCGTGGCGGAGCGCGCCCGCGCCATTGGTTTCTTCGAGCGCGTGTTTGACGGCAGCGAGCCGGCCGAGGCGGTGCTGGCCTATCTCAAGGGCCAGTCCCCTGCCGAACTATTCGAGGCCGATTTTCCCCAGACGACCGTCGAGCGCATCGCCTGGAAGGCGCCGTTCCCCATCATCCGCCACCACTTTGGCCTGCCGACGGTGGAGGCGACCTGCGAGGGCATTGTCCACATTGCCGAGGCGCAGGTGCTGGATGTCGTCTCGCTGGGTATCGACCAGGACGCGCAGGCCAACTTTTTCCACCCAGAGCGGCAGGACGTGCGCCGCACGGGGGCGGGTGGGGTGCCGGTGCGCACGCCGGACGATTACCGCGCGCTCTACGAGGCCAGCCGGCGGGGCAACTTTCCGCTCCTGCGCTCTTACTCTGGCACCGATGACTTTATTCGCCTGGCAGAGATGTATGTAGAGACGATCGACATCGCCTGGTGCGCCATCCCCATCTTTTGGTTCAACCAGATGGACGGCCGCGGGCCGTGGGGCTTGGAGGATTCCATTCGCGAGCACCAGCGGGTGATGGCCTGGTACGGCGAGCGCGGCATCCCAGTGGAGCTCAACGAGCCGCATCACTGGGGTATGCGCGACGCGCCGGACGTAATCTTTGTCGTCTCGGCCTATCTTTCGGCCTACAACGCTCGCGCTTTTGGCGTGCGCGATTATATCGCCCAGATGATGTTCAACAGTCCGCCGGGTCTATCAGACGCGATGGATTTGGCCAAGATGCTGGCCTGTTTGGACATTATCACGCCGCTGGTGAATTCCCCCTCCCCTCTTGGGGGAGGGGGGCAGGGGGAGGGGCGCATCTGGCGTCAGACGCGCACCGGTCTCCTGAGCTATCCTCTTGATCCAGACGCGGCACGCGCGCACCTGGCGGCCAGCGTCTACTTGCAGATGGCGCTGAAGCCGCACATCGTTCACGTCGTTGGCCACACCGAGGCCCACCACGCCGCGACCGCCGCCGACGTGATCGAGGCGTGCAAGTTGGCCCGCCGCGCGATAGAGAACGCGCTGCGAGGCCAGCCGGATATGACAGCCGATCCCGCCGTCCAGGAGCGCAAGGATGAATTGATGCGTGAGGCGCGGGTGACGCTGGAAGCGATTCGCTCGCTGGCCGAGGCGGATGTGCCTGATTCACTCACCGACCCATCCACGCTGGCGCGGGCGGTGACGACGGGCGTGCTGGACGCGCCCCATCTGCGCAACAACCCTTTCGCCCGCGGGCAGGTCGTCACGCGCATTGATGGGCGAGGTGCGTGTGTGGCGGTGGATGCGGCGACAGGAAAAGTGCTTTCGGAAGAAGAGCGTATCGGTAGATTGGTAAATTGGTAGCTGGCAGACGGATTTACCAGCTATACCAGTTTTCCGACTAGGAGGACTTGCGTGGCTAAAAAGATGCGCTACACAGTGATCGGCGCCGGAAACGGCGGTAAGACCATGGCCGCTCACCTGGCATTGATGGGATTTCCGGTCGTGTTGTACAATCGCACGCCAGAACACATCGCCGTCATCAAGACGCGGGGGGGGATCGACCTGGTAGGTTGTGAGGATGGCCCCAATGGTTTCGGCAAGCTGGCATTGGTGACGTCGGATATGGCGGAAGCCCTGGAACGAGCCGACGTGGTGATGGTCGTCGTGCCTGCCACGGCCCACGCCGACATCGCCGCGGCGGCAGCGCCGCATTTGTGTGATGGGCAGATCGTCGTGCTACATCCGGGGCGAACGGGTGGAACTCTAGAGTTCATCCATGTGTTACGCCGGTGTGGCTGTGAGGCTGATGTCACCGTCGCCGAGGCGGAGACGCTGCTCTACGCGGCCCGCTCGGAAGGGCCGGCTCAGGCGCGCATCTTTCGGATCAAGGATGCGGTCCCTGTAGCGGCCTTGCCGGCAACGCGCACGCCGCGGGTTCTCAAGGCGCTTTCCGGTGCGTATCCTGGTTTCATAGATGGCAATAACGTTCTCCAGACCGGTCTCAATAACATGGGGGCCATTTTTCACCCGGCGCTGACGCTGCTCAACGCCGGGCGCATCGAGTCGACCGGTGGCGAGTTCCAGTTCTATATTGATGGCGTGACCCCCTCGGTGGCGTGTGTCCTGGAGGCGCTGGATCGGGAGCGGGTGACGGTTGCTGCCTCGTTGGGCATACGCGCACGGACGGGATTGGAGTGGTTGCGGATGGCGTACGAGGCCACCGGCGAGAACTTGCACGAGGCGATTCACAATCAGCCGGGCTATCGCGGCATTAGGGCGCCGGCTACGCTGAACCATCGCTACATCACAGAGGACGTGCCGATGAGCTTGGTGCCTATTGCGGCGATAGGGCAGCGGTACGGCGTGCGGGTGCAGGCGATGGACAGTATCGTCCGTCTGGCTTGCATCATCCATCGCACCGACTACTGGCGGCGCGGGCGCACACTGGACAGGTTGGGTATTGCGGAGTTGAGCGTGGGAGAGATCACGCGCTATGTGATGGAGGGTGATTGAATAACGTGCAGTTCGTAGCACGCGCTTCAGCGCGCCGAATTTGACATCAACATGAACCCGTGCTATATTGTGCGCTGTGCTAGACCCTAGTTTTTGGATGTGCCGAGTCAGGGGAGAATCGCTTCCGGGCGATTCTCCCCGTTTCTCTTGTTACGGGTTTCATACGCCCAAAAGGAGTGGTGCGTGATGCCAAAGTATATCTTTTGTACGGGTGGCGTGCTTAGCAGTGTGGGCAAGGGGGTCACCGCGGCCTCTGTCGGGCGGGTGTTAAAGGCCCGGGGTTTGAGCGTCTCTATCCAAAAGCTCGATCCCTATATCAACGTGGATCCGGGAACGATGTCCCCCTACCAGCACGGTGAGGTGTTTGTCACCGACGACGGTGCGGAGACCGATCTGGACCTGGGGCACTATGAGCGCTTTATCGACGAGAACCTGACCCAGGCCTGTAACGTGACCACGGGACAGGTCTATGCGGAGGTCATCGGCCGGGAGCGGCGCGGCGATTTTCTGGGCGGCACCATCCAGGTCATCCCGCACATTACCAACGAGATCAAGCGTCGCATTGCCCTGGTCGGCGAGCAGAGTGGGGCGGACGTGGTCATCGTCGAGGTCGGCGGCACGGTCGGCGATATCGAGGGATTGCCCTTTTTGGAGGCGCTACGGCAGATGCGGCGGGACGTGGGGCTCGAGGACACGCTCTACATGCACGTCACGTTTCTGCCGTACGTCGGTGCCACTGGCGAGCTAAAGACCAAGCCCACCCAGCACAGCGTGCGTGAGTTGCGCTCCATTGGCATTCAACCCGACGTCATTATCGCCCGCACCGATCACCCGGTTGACGATACCATGTGTGACAAGATCGCGTTATTCTGCGACGTGGATCGGCAAGCGGTGATTCCATTACAGACGGCGCCGACCCTGTACGAGATTCCACTGGTGTTGGAGGATGCCGGCCTGGGCGACTTTATCGTCAGGCGCATGAAAATGGATGTGCATGCCCCCGATCTCGAGGAGTGGCGCGAGCTTGTGGAGCGCGCTACGCTCATCAAGCCGTTGCTCCCCATCGGCCTCGTCGGCAAGTACGTCGAGCTTCACGACGCTTACATGAGCGTGCGCGAGTCGCTGTATCACGCAGCGTTGGCGCACGGTTGGGACCTCGATCTGCGCTACATCAGCTCGGAGGATTTGGAGCGCGATCGGGGTTGGGATGAATTGGAGCAGGTGGCGGGAATCGTCGTGCCGGGTGGTTTTGGCGAGCGTGGGATCGAGGGCAAGATCAAGGCGGCGCGTTGGGCGCGGGAGGGCCGCGTGCCTTACCTGGGCTTGTGTCTGGGCTTGCAGGTGATGATCGTCGAGTTGGCTCGTTACGTCCTCGATAGCGACGAGCCGAACAGCACGGAATTCGATCCGCGCTCCAAGCATCCCGTGATCGACCTGATGCCCGATCAGCGGACGATCACGGACATGGGGGGCACGATGCGGCTGGGGCTGTATCCCTGTCAGTTGACACCGGGGACGAAGGCGGCTCAGGCGTATGGCGTAGTGGAGGTTCAAGAGCGCCATCGGCACCGTTTTGAGGTCAACAACGCCTATCGCGATCTGTTGAGCGAGGCCGGGCTCGTGTTCAGTGGCCTTTCACCCGACAGGCGCCTGGTCGAGATCGCCGAGTTGGCCGATCATCCTTTCATGCTGGGCAGCCAGTTTCACCCCGAGTTCAAGTCCCGCCCCACGCGCCCCCATCCTCTTTTCAAAGCCTTTATCGCCGCGGCTATCGATAACTATGACGAGGATTTGTGAGGTGCCTTGCCAAATCTGTAGCTTTGTGTTATGATACCGCCCGTTGCGCTTCGCCTCTCAGTGGGGGCGCGGCGGACTTTTCGCTCCCGGCGCAGTCTGGGGGCAATCCCGAGGAAAGGAGGTGAGCCGTCCAGTGCGCAATTACGAGTTGGTTTTCATAGTTCACCCAGAAGTAGACGACGAGGGGCTGGCTGCCGTTGTCGAGACCGTCAAGGATCTCGTCAAGCGCGATGGTGGCCGGGTCGCGAAGGTCGATCTATGGGGGTTGCGTCGGCTGGCCTATCCCATCCAGAATCTTGGGGAAGGCCAGTATGTTTTGATGCACCTCCATTTGGCGACTGAGGGCATCGCAGAGTTGGAGCGCAGCCTCAGGCTGTCCGAGCAGGTCATTCGGCACCTCATCGTGCGTCTCGAAGACGACGCCTTGCCCGAGGCAGAGGAACCACAGGCAAAGGCTGCCGAGTTGCCCGAACCATCTGCCGAGCAAGTAGATTCGGAATCGTGAGGGGTCCACGGTGAAGTGTTTGAACAAAGTGATGGTTATTGGCTACGTGGGGCGTGACCCTGAGATGCGGTACACGCCCAGCGGCAAGCCCGTGACGTCTTTCAGTGTCGGTGCCACGCGCTCGTGGACCAGTGCGGAGGGCGAGCGCCGCGAGGAAACGGAGTGGTTCAACGTGGTGGCATGGGGTAACCTGGCCGAGATTTGCAAGCAGTATCTCGGTAAGGGCAGGCACGTGTACGTCGAGGGTCGGTTGCAGACACGTAGCTGGGATGATCAAGAGGGAAAAAAGCGCTTCCGCACCGAGTTGGTGGCTCGAGAGATGATCATGCTCGATAGCCCGCGCGAGGCCCCGGGGGAGGATGAGGCCTCCGATACGGGTGGGGAAGAGTTCCCGTTCTAGTTAGAGGGAGGTTAGGTCGTTGGCAAGACAAACAAGATCACGAAATCGGAGTGGTGGAGGAGGGCGTCGGCGCTTCTCCAGACGGCCCAAGACGTGTTATTTCTGTGAGGAAAAGATTTCCTACATCGACTACAAGCGCTCGGATTCGCTGTGGCGTTTTCTGACCGATCGCGGAAAGATTCGCCCGCGGCGCCAGACCGGCACGTGCGCCAAGCATCAGCGTCAGTTGTCCATAGCGGTCAAGCGCGCTCGTCACTTGGCGCTGTTGCCCTTTGTGGCGGAACCGAAGCGTCCCCGGTAACCGACACGTGGGATCGGAGTCCATAAAGGTGCGAAATGACAAAGAAGGCTAAAAAGCGTCCGCCGAGAAAGCCCGTACGCAGACGCAGTTCCCGCGTGGAGCAGCAGAGGCGCTCTCGGATGATCGTCATCTGGAGCGCGATTGTCGTGGCGGTCGTGATCGTTGGGGTACTCGTTTATGGCCTGGTGGTGGAAAGATGGATCAAGGGGCGGGCACCCGTCGCCCGTGTCAACGGCGTGACGATCACGGCTGCTGACCTACGCGAGGAGATCGATTTTTTGCAGCGCTTATACATGATGCCGATCTCCGCCGAGTACGTCGATTTTGTGCTGGATGACATACTGGTTCGGGAGGAGTTGGTGCGCCAGGAGGTGGAGCGCCGCAGACTCGTGGTGACGGCCGAGGATGTGCAGCGCAAGATCGAGGAGGAGCAGGAGTACTATCGCGATGGCACGCCTACGCCCGAACCGACAGCGCCTGCTACCTCGACGCCGGTCGCTACAGTGGCCGTGACTGCCACGGAGTCGCTGACTCCCACGCCGACACTGGTTCCGGTTCCCACGTCGACCCCGGTGACGGCGGATGGGTTCCAACAGGCGTACGACGAGTTCTTGGCTGCGCGCGGTATATCAGACAAGAAGTATCGGGACTATGCCAGGACCCAGTTGATGTACGAGGCGTTGTTCGAGGATTTTCGCAAGGACGTCCCCGCCACGCTCGATCAGGTTCAATTGCGGTATCTGCGAGTGACCACCGAGGAACAGGCGAGCGAGTTGGCCCAACGCCTGGAGGATGGCACCTCCTTCGAGGCGCTGAGAGAGCAAGTTGAGTTCAACGAGGAGGCTCCCGGGTACGGCAGTGACCTGACGTGGTACACGGAGGAGACGCTGGAGCAGGAATTGGGAGTCGACATAGCTGGTCGTGCGTTCAGCGTGGATTCGGGGCTGTTTACCCAAGAATCGCAGGGGATGTACTATGTCGTCGAGGTGGTCGAGCATCGCGAGCGAGATGTGGGAGACACTCTGGCCGATCAGCTTGCGAGCGCGGCATTGTCGGACTGGATCGAGTCTCAACAGGCGTCAGTCGAGCACCTGGAGTATGACCCTGAGTACGTTCTAGTGGATGCCCCGGCAGGCGCCCAGAATCCGCAGATAAATCCCTGATGTGGCAGGCATAATCGCAGAGGCCCGGCTTTCGATGATACAGAAAGCCGGGTTTTGGTTTTACCTCTTGACTCATCCTGTGTGCCGTCTTGCCTCAATCACGTTGGGCAGTTTAGCGATCTTGGCCAGCACGCCGCTGAGTTGGGCGATGCTGTTGACTTCTACGGTGATGTAGAATATAGAGATGTTATTCTTGACGCCCTGCCTGACGGCTGCGATGTTGATGTCTTCTGCGCCGATGATGGTCGAGATTTCGCTGAGCAGTTTGGTGCGGTCGTAGGCGGTGATGTAGACGATGACTGGAAAGGTCTGCAATCTGGCGCCCCAGCTTACTTCTATAAGACGGTCTGTGTCGTCGAGCCGCAGGATGTTGGGGCAGTCGCGGCGGTGGATGGTGACGCCCCGCCCGCGCGTGACATAGCCCACGATTTCGTTCCCCGGTAGAGGGTTGCAGCATTTGGCCAATCGGGTCAGCAGTCCTCCGGTGCCCTGTACTTGGATGCCCTCGACCGTCTGGAAAGATGGTGGGGGTTCGAGTAGGTCCTCTTCCTCTTTCGTGCGGCCGCGCACCTCGGCGACTTTGCTCGCGATCTGTTGGTTGTTGACGTCCCCAAAGCCGATGGCGGCCAGAAACTCCTCAAGTTTTTCATAGTCAAAGAGCTTGGCGACTGCCTCCAAGCCAAACTGCTCAAATCCCAAACGCTTCAACTCCCGCTCCAGGATCTCACGGCCCTGGATGATGTTCTGTTCCCGGTTCTGGCGGCGAAACCACTGGCGGATTTTGCTGCGGGCACGGTTGGTCTTGACATACCCTAGGGCCGGGTTGAGCCAGTCGCGGCTGGGGCCCGGGCGGCGCGAGGTCAGGATTTCCACCTGGTCGCCGTTCTTGAGCTGATAGTCCAGGCCGACCAATTTGCCGTTGACCCTGGCCCCTCGGCACTGGTGGCCGATCTCGGTGTGGATGTGGTAGGCAAAGTCGATGGGCATCGCTCCCACCGGCAAGTCGATCACCTTGCCCTTGGGAGTGAAGGCATAGACCCGATCCTCAAAGATATCGGTTTTGACGGCGTCCAGGAACTCGCCTGCGTCGGTGAGCTCCTGCCGCCATTCCATCAACCAGCGCAGCCAGGCGATTCTGGCCTCGAAAGTGCGATCTCGTTTGCCGCCTTCCTTGTAGCGCCAGTGGGCGGCGATGCCGTATTCGGCGACCTGGTGCATCTCCCCGGTGCGGATCTGCACCTCTAGCGTCTTGCCGTCGCCGCTGCGGACTGCCGTGTGGAGGCTCTGATACATGTTGTCCTTGGGGGTGGCGATGTAATCGTCGAATTCGCCGGGAATGGGGTTCCACAGCCCGTGCACGATGCCCAGAATACGGTAGCAGTCGGGGATGGTTTGGGTGATGACGCGCAGGCCGCGCACGTCGTAGACCTGGTCGAAAGGCACGTTCTTGCGCTGCATTTTGCGATAGATGCTGTGGATCTGCTTGGGGCGGCCGGAAATCTCGGCCTCGATTCCTTCTTCGTCCAGCTTTTTTTGGAGGACCTTGATATGTCGCTGGATGCTGGTCGCGCGTTCTGCACGGCGTTCCTCGATATGGCCCGCGATCTCGTAATAGATGGTTGGATCGAGGTGCCGCAGGCTCAGATCCTCCAGCTCCCACTTCCACTGCCATACGCCAAGCCGGTTGGCCAACGGGGCAAAGATGTCCATCGTCTCGCGGGCGAACGACTTGCGGCGTTCCGGTTTGAGGGCGTCGAGGGTACGCATGTTGTGCAGGCGATCGGCCAGTTTGATGACCACGACGCGAATGTCCTGCACCATGGCCAGGAACATCTTGCGCAGGCTTTCCGACTCTTGCGCGTCGCGCAGGGCCTCGCTGTTTTTGAAGCGGTCGCTTTGCTCCTGCTCGATCTGGTCCAGTTTGGTCACGCCGTCGACCAGGTTGGCGATCTGCGTGCCAAACGTCTGCTCCAGTTCCTCCAGGCCGATGTCCGTATCCTCTACCACGTCGTGCAGCAGGCCCGCCGCGATGGTATCCGTGTCCATACCGATCTCGCTGAGCAGGAGGGCGACGCTCAGTGGATGTTGGATGTAGGGTTCGCCGGACTTGCGCTTTTTGTCGGCGTGGGCATCTTTGGCTACTGTGTAGGCGCGCTCAATTAACGTGCGCGCGCCGTCGTCCTGCCCGCTCGGGGGGATGCGTTCCAGTATATCCAAGATGCTAATAGAGGGTTGTTTGGTCATTTCCGCCTGCAATTCTCTGGCGTTGAATTCAGTATAATGCGGCAGGCGGAATTGTCAATGTGTGGCGCGCGGGGTGGTTTCTCGAATCTAACCGCTCACCCTCCCGCAGGTTTGGGTGCAATTTCTGGGCTGAAAGCGCACCGCGCAATGCCTGAGTTGGTCTGTTTTGCAGTCGTTTTCGGACCTGCGGGAGGGTAGCTGAGCAAATGTACAAATGCCTATGCTTTTTGCTCTCCAATTTTTCCTGTGTAGCCCCGTTTGCCCGTTGCCCTATTACTCCGTAGGGACCGGCGTCAAGGTAGGGGGCACCGTCGGTACAGGCGTGGGTGTGCCATCGCCATAGTCACCCGGCTCTTCCTCGGTGCCTAGCAGCCAAGAGACCGCGTTCAGGGCAAACGTGCGTTGGGCGTCCTCCGGCAGCCGGTAGAAGGCAAAGAAGGCGGCGATGATCCTGAGGCCTTGTGTATCATCGTATCCGGCCGCGACGACGGGGGCCCCAGGTGAGGAGCTATCGGGACCGCGCTTGAACACGATTGCGACCTCTTCGCCGATCTCGGCGTCTTCTTCGGTCGCGACCACAGCCGGAACGCCGCTTTCGGAGGCGCTGAACGCGAGAACCTCGTCTGCCTCAAAGCCGGCGGCCAGAGGGTGCGTCGAGTCGGCTACCTGTACGTCGTCGATCGGTTCAAAGTTAGTGAAGAGGGGGATCGGTTGCGCGCCGATGACCATGACCCCCACGTCCTCCGCTTCCTCCAGGGTGCCTAGAATATCGAGATCGGCGATATCGGAAGCATAGTCGCCGGTGTCGATGATGTACACGTCGTATCCGGCCACGTCGCTGGCCGTGGGCATGCCGTCGAGGCTGGTGGACCACACGGTCACGTCGTACGACTCGCTGAGGATGGCCTCGAACTCGGGCACGCTGGTGCGCGCTCCCTCGGGCTTGTCGTCGCTAGCGATGATGAGGACGCTGCCTGCCGCCGATACGCCATCGTCGTCTCCCTCGTCGGTGACGGGCTCCTTTTCCTCAGGTGCTTCGCCCGTGGTGCAGACCGTCACTGCGTCGGCCCGCACGCACCCGGAGAGGTCGCGGTCGATCAGCCGCCCGATGCCATCGGTGCTCTTTTCTATATCCCCTGCCACGACGACGATGGTCACGCGCTCGTCACTCTGGTCGGTTATGAAAAGTGTGGTGCCCTCGATGTCGATGGTTCCCATGCCCTCAATTTCGACGCTGCCCGTGACTTGGCCATTTTCTTTCTTTGCCCCTTCTTTTTCCTCTCCCTCTCCATCTTCTTTTTTCTTCTCTTCACCGATCGTCACCTCTACGGTGATGCCCCTGTCCTCCAGGTATTCGTCTACAGCTTCTGTATCCTCGAAGGTGGCGATGAGCACAGCATCGTGCTCGGGATCGGCTTTGGCGCGCAGGTTGAGGGCCAGCCCGATTTGCTCAAAGGCGACCTGCCACGCGCTGGCGCGCGCGATGAGTCGCGGATCGAGGGCGTCTCCGCTGGTCTGCACCAGGTCCACGGAGCGGTTGAAGAGGTACGGGAAATCCTCCAGGTCGTCTCGTCGCCGTCTGTCGACGGCCAGCCAGTCGGCGATGTTGATCAGGAACTGGTCGTTATCTTCGATGGTGTGATAGGGTGCAGTCATAAAGGTGATGTCGCCCAGGGCCAGCACGCGTTGGTCGGTGGTCAGCGCGGCGGCGGCCAGATCGGTTTCGCCACTGCGCATCGGCGAGAGGGTATCCGCATCACCGATGATGAGGGACAGGCCATCGCTGCGCAGGGAGTGGGCGGCGAAAAAGACCACCGTGTCGACGGTTTTGACCAGTCCGTTCTCGCCAAAGTTGGTGAACTTGACGTTGCGATAGCTGTCGGCGTTGTTCTCTAGGTTGTAGAGATAATCGTCATAGTAGACCACGCCGAATGCGTTGGCCAGGCTGTTGATGGCGGGGACCGCGCTGGTTGGATAGAGGGCGTCGTACGGAGAGCGGTAAGGGTCGTCCATATCTCCCTGGAGCACAGGGCGTGTGGGATCTGCTGCCAGGAGCAGCAGGCCGCCGTCGTCCACGAACGTCACGATGGCCTCTCGTTCCGATGACGTATACACCCGCCCGGGAGCGGCGACGATCAGGGCCGTGGCTTTGTGCAGCGACGCCGCCAATGAGTCGTCACCGCCGTCAAACGTCTCGACCGTCACCCCACGGGCGTGGAGCCGGTCCCTCAGGGGAGCCAGGTCGTTGATCTGTAGATTGTTGTTGTGGGCTAGATCTATGACGGCGTGGCCCTCGCCGGTGACGGGCTTCTCCTTGACCGGTTGATAATCGGCCGTGGCCACGATGCTGCCCTCGACCTCTGCGACGTCGGGCGATCGATAGAAGCCTCGGCGGAACCAGATCAGGCGCCCGACAAAGATCACGCCGGCGAGGAGAACGACGATCAGAATCACGAGCAGGAGCTTGGCCCCTGTGCCTATCTTGGGTTTATTGTCAGCGTTCATGGCACCCCCCTTATCCGAGCGTCGTAGAGCAGATATACGCCGTAGGGCAGCGTGCGCTCTCCGGTCAATGGATCGGCCGTACCGATCCAGGGCTCTTGTTCAAAGTAGAGATCGCCGTACAGCGCTTCGATGGCCAGAGTCTGCAGGTCGATCACCTCATAGTTGCTGATGCCCGCTTGCCGGGCGGCTTCTTCGATGGCCTCAGTGTGACTGCCTATGTGATCGACGAGTCCCAGGTGCGCGGCATCGCGGCCGAGATAGAGCAAGCCCTGCGAGAGTTCGGCTTCAGAGATCTTGAGCCGCTCGTCGCGCTGGCTGGAGACGGTTCCCAAGAACTCGCGCTTAATTCCCTCCAGTTCGCGCATGAACTCCTCGCGGTTGCTGCCCGTCAGTTTAAAGGGGCCACTGGCGATGATCTCGTCGTTCACCGCCAGGTCTCCGGGGACAAAGGCCCACACGCCGACGTTGCCGACGCTGGACGACGGCCTGGCATAGATGGGATCGGCGGCCATGGCCGCATAGTAACCGCCGCTGGCGGCCATGGTATCGATCGACCCGACGACGGGCATCTCCTGGCGCAGCTTTTGCAGCTCCAGGTAGATGTTCTGGGTGGCAACCACCTCGCCGCCGGGGGTGTCCAGTTGCAGGACCACGGCTTTGATCCTGCTGTCTTTGCGCGCGGCCTCGATTTGATACTGGACGAGTTGGGCGCTGCCGCTCCAGATATCTGTATCGAGTCGGATGACGCCGACGGCTGGCTGTGGCATCATAAAGTAACCCAGAAACCACACGCCAACCAGGAGGCATATGGGCGGAACGACCCACAGCAGAAATTTGCCCAGTTTCTTGAGAAAGTTACAAAAGGACATATGGCCCTCCTTTACTGCGCTGTCCTTGCGCTAGGATGCCCGGCTGTTCTCCAGGAATGAGGTTAAGTATATGTCGGTTTCGTGGATAGGTCAATTGAAGGTGGCAGGATGCGTTATGGTCCGGCGTATCCCTCGGCGCCGAATTCGATTCCCAGTTCGATGGCTAGGTCAGGTAGCAGCATCTCGAGTTTGTCGCCTGGACAGTCAGTGACGCCGGGCTGAAAGTCCCGATGGCCGGCGATGTGGGTGATATCATATGCGTCGACGAGACAGACGCTGAGTGTGCGCAGGGATGCTATCTGCGCCCGTGTTGGCTCGTCAGTCATAAAGTTGCCCAGGAGCACGATGCCCACAGTGCCGGTGTTGTGCCCGCCAGTGTGGGCGCCGCGCACCTTTATGCTGCGCCCCTCATAGATCTGCCCCTTCTTGTCGATCAGAAATTGGTAGGCGATGTCGGCATAGCCCTTGAACTGGAAGTGCATCTGCTGGATCTCACGCGGGCCATCGCTGAGGGGCAGCGCCGAGTGGTGGACGATGATGGTGGTTAACACTTTTTCCAGCGGATTCTCGTACACCATCCAGCCGCCAGGGTTGGTCACTGGATCGTATACGCCCTCGACCGAATCCAGCCGGGGTTCTGCCGCTCCCCATTCAGTGCGCGGGATGATGTCCAGCGAGTTGAGAGAACACCTCGGACGTGGCTGACAGCCCATCGACGCGGCGAGCGGCAGGGCGGTGCATATTGCCACGAGCGCTCTCGGTAGTTGATGGCGTTTTGATCTATAGTTGGTGTGCATTGTGTTCCAAGTATACACTGCGGTTGTCAATCCTGCCAGGTTGAGGTATAGTCGAGCATGGACAAGGAGGCTGTCTATGCGTGTCATCACGGGCAAGGCAAAAGGACGCAGGCTAAAGTCGGTGTCGGGGACGGGGACGCGGCCCATCACCGATCGGGCCAAATCGGCGCTTTTCAGCATTCTCGGCTCCGACGTGATCGGCTGCCGTTTTCTCGATCTTTTCGCCGGGACAGGGCAGGTGGGCATCGAGGCCCTGAGCCGTGGCGCGGAGGAGGCTGTTTTTGTCGAATGCGCCAGTCCGGCGCTGCGCACGATCCACGAAAACCTGGCCCATACCAAGCTGGCGGAAGACGCCCGGGTGGTGCGCGCCGACGTGTTCGGTTTTCTCACCCGATCGCCGGACGCGTTCGATTACGTCTATGTGGCGCCGCCGCAGTACCAGGGGTTGTGGGCGCGAACGTTGGGGATGTTGGACGCCGTGCCCGGTTGGCTAGTGGAAGACGGCTGGACCATCGTCCAGATTCACCCTCGGGAGTTCGAGGCGTTGCCGCTCGAGCGCCTGCGGCTTTTCGACCAGCGCACCTATGGCGGCGTGATGCTCTGCTTCTACGCCAGGCTTGAGTCGTTTCAATGAGCCGGGGAGAGGGGGAAGGGATGGATGAGAACACATTTGACGTCATTATTCTGGTCGGCCGGCCGGCCTCCGGCAAGAGCGAGATGATCGACTTTTTGAAGCGCACGCCGTTGGATGAGCGCGGGCGTCGGTTCCACATCGCCGAGTTGGACGTTCTCGACGACTTTCCGATGTTGTGGACCTGGTTCGAGGAGGACCACATCCTGGCGGAGCGGTTTGGGCAGCCGCGATTGCACACCGACGCCGAGGGCTACTTCAAGTACCCTTATCTCTGGCACCTGTTGATCGAGCGGCTGGGTCTAGAGTACCACAAGCGGCTGCGTGACGACGCGGTGTACCACGAGCGAGCGACGATGCTGATCGAGTTCTCACGAGGCAGCGAGCACGGCGGTTACGCGGAGGCTTTGCCGCATCTGCCCGACGATCTCTTGCAGCGGGTCGGTGTGGTCTATGTGCGGGTATCGTTCGAAGAGTCGCTGCGCAAGAATCGGCGCCGCTTCAACCCCGATCGCCCTGATAGCATCTTGGAGCATGGCCTGTCCGACGCCAAGCTGGAGCGTCTGTATCGCGAGGATGATTGGGGCGCGCTCAGCGGCGGAGAAGGTGAGGGTTTTCTGACTGTGAAGGGGATTCGCGTGCCGTTCGTCGTCTTTGAGAATGGGGACGATGTCACGACCGGCAAGCCCGAGTTATTGGAAGCGCGCCTGGAAGAGGTGCTGAGTCTGCTGTGGACCTTGCGCCAGGGCGTCTGAAGCACCTCACTGGGCGATAATCTGTTGGTTGCTCACCATCGTACGGTAAGAGTCGTTGCTTTCGAGCAGTTCTTGTGCGTTTCGATGTCGACCAGGCGATTTTCGTTCAGAAGTAAAATGCAGTCCGAGTTCTGAACGGTGGATAGGCGATGGGCGACTACGAACAGCGTCTTGTCCCGCACGTATGCCGGCAGCGCGTCAAAGATGGACCTCTCGACTACACTATCTAGTGCAGAGGTCGGTTCGTCCAGCACCAGGATGTCCGGGTTTTTGATCAGCGCGCGGGCGATGGCTAACCGCTGCTTTTGTCCTGCTGATAGGTTGACCCCCTTTTCGCCAACTTGTGCTTCGTATCCCTTTGGCAGCCCGTCGATAAAGTCATGGATGCCGGCCACCTTGGCCGCGTGTACGACTTTTTCCTCGCTGGCGTCGGGATTGCCGTAGCGCAGATTCTCCATGATCGTGCCGGATAGCAACAGCGTGCTTTGCGAAACGTAGCCGATGCGCCGACGCAGCGACTGCACCTCATAGTCCGAGGCTGGGCGGTCATCGAGCCAGATTTCCCCTGCCGTTGGCTTGTAGAAGCGCAGGATCAAGCTCACCAGCGTCGTCTTGCCCACGCCGCTGGGGCCGACGATGGCTACGTGCTCGCCGGGCCGGATATGGTACGAGACGTTTTGTAGCACGGGGTGTTCTTTATCGTAGGCGAAGGAGACGTCGCGGAATTCAACCTCGCCGCTGAGGCGGTCAACTCCGATGCCGGTGCCGCTTTCCTCCGGCACGATGTCGTAGAGCGCCGAGACGCGCTCCAGCGCCGCCAGCGCGCTCTGTAACTGCAGGTTGGCATTAGCCAGGAACTGGGCCGGACCGTAAACGTATCCCAGATAGGCCTGGAAGGCCAGAAGCGACCCCAGGCTCCAGTCGCTCGTGAGCACCAGGTAAGCCCCCACGACCAGGACGACGAGTTTGGCGATGTCGCTGAATCCACCCATAGCCAGGCCGGCCACCGAACTCACCGCGGTTTGTTCGAGTGTGATCTGGGTAGCGTCCTGCAGCTCACTCATCACCCGCTCGACCTCGTGTTCTTCGGAGACAAAGGCCTTGATCAGCGCGGTGGAAGAGAGTGATTCCTGCATGTGGCGTGAGACGTTGGCTCGCTGCTCCATGCTTTGGTGGCTCATGGCGCGGATCTTGCGCGAGAAGTAGCGCACGGTGATCACCAAGCCGGGGATGACGACTAGGGCGGCAATGGCTAAACGCCATTCCAGGTAGAACAAAAAGACCAGGCCGCCTACAAACCGCAGCAGGTTGCTGGTGATGTGGACGAGCGTGCTGGAGAAAAGCCACTGCAATCCCATCACGTCCGATGACAGGCGCGACATCAGATAGCCGGTCTCCTCTTTGTCAAAAAAGGACTTGGAAGCGCAGCGTGCGGTGAAACAGATCCTGCTGGATATCGAGGATCACCTGCTGCTGAAAGCGGGTGAAATAGAATCGCTGCAAGAGCCCGGTTAATTCATTCTCGATTCTTTCAGAGACCAGGGTGGCGACGCGACCTTTTTTACCAGGCTGGCCAGGGCAGTTCGATGGGCGTCCTGTTCCAGGTAATTGGATCCGGGTAGTTCCTCAATGGTCCTGAAGCGGGAATCGAATGTGACCGAGGTGCGCATCCGGGCGATCAGCACACCGGCGGTGGCCTCATAGAGCGGCTCGTTCGACGGCGGGGCGTTTATCAAAGAGACCGCGAATGCCGCCAGGGCCGCCAGCACCGTCGTGGCGACGATCAGCCAGCGATGCTTGATCAGTGCGCCGATGTATTGTCGCAGGTCGAGTTCATCCTCCATCTAGGCTATCCTCGTTAGCAGTGTGTAGTGGCGACTATACACTAGTTTTTCAATAAGTGCAATCGTTTAGAGTTATCTCTACCGCACCATAAGCGGCGCGCAGCGAACGGATAGAAGCACGACGCCGTCTGCGTATCCCTCCGCTGGCCAACGCTCCCCGCTCGCCGGTTCCCACAGCCCCAACCGGATGGTATAGTCTCCGCTTGCCACAGGAGCAAAGTGGCGCACGTCCCGCACAACCTCGCCGGGTTTCCACACCCAGAAGGGCTGCATCCCCAGGAGCGGGTAACCGTCGGCTTGGGCAACCAGTACACCTTCCGCGTTCAGCAGGTGTGCGAACACCGTTGCATCCGTCTCTACCGCGCTCTCAGCCCGCCAATGCGCGGTGAGGCGCGCCTGCCCGGACTCATCGCAGGTCGCGGTAGCATCGAGCAACGCCACGCGCTCGGCAAAGTGCGTGAGCGGCTCGCCGGGTGGCGCCGCCACGCCCACCGCACCTGCCTCGACTAGATAGATACGGTCTGGTTCGTACTGTGTCAGGTAGACGGCGCTGGCCTTGCGCGCGGCTTCTGTCAGCTCCTGCCAGCCGACCGGGTCGCCGTGGAGCTGGTAGCTGTAGTCGGGCGAGGGCCCAGGTGCGACGACGCCGAAGGAGACGGCCTCGGCCCCAGCGCGGATGCCGGTGTGGACGTAGACCAGTCCCTCGGCGGTGACGCGGCCGGGCAGGGGGGTGACCCCCTCGAATCCCAGCGGGTAGACGCGCCTCTGCGGTGTGATTCGCAGCGGCAGGTTGACCAGCAGGATGGGGTGATCGCGCTCGGCGGCACGCGCCGCGCCCCAGATGCTCTCACCCGCCATCTGATAGAGGTGCACGCCGTCCTTGACGAACAGCCCGGCCGATATCAGCGCCAGCACCAGCGCGCCTGTCGCGACAAGCCGCCAGGCGGGACGCAGGCGCGCCAGGCACGGGCTCACGGCTGCTGTCCACATCAGGGCCATACCGGCTACGGTCATGTAGAGAAAACGGGGTGCCAACGCAAACCAGTCGGCCTCCATCGTGACCAGCGGGCCGATGGCGAAAAGCACGAACCATCCTATACCCAGCAGGAATGTGCCTTTGTTATGGCGCCAGCCGCTCCAGGCCAGCAGCGCCAGCGTTGGCAGGGCGATCAGCCACAGGCCAAGTTCGCCGGAGAGATTGCTCCAAGTGGTCATCCATTGAGGGAGTGGGGCGACAGGGTAGATCAAGCCCTGTAGCAGGAAACCCGCGTTTTGGCACAAGTCGGTGAGGCTGAGGCCAAAGCCAACGGGTCCCGATCCGCGCATGGATAGCCAGAGTGTCGTCGTAGCGATGAGCAGGGCGACAAAGGCCAGGGGCCAGGGGGATAGGCGGTTTTGCCAGCGGTGATGTAGCCAGCCCACAAACTCGGCGAACAAGACCATTGCCGCGACGAGCAGGCCTAGCTCATAGGTGAGTGCGGATAGCGCGGCGAGCAGCAGCGCCAGGCCGATCCAGCTTGTCCTGCGTCTCTGGCGCCCACGGTCGTAGGCCAGTACCGCGCCGACTCCCATGGCGCTGACCAGCGGGTTATACACTGCGCCGGGCCAGGCGATGGCCTGCCGGGCGAAGGGAAAGACGGCGAACAGAGAGGTAGCTAGGCAGGCAGGGAGGGCGCCCTCACCCCACCCCCGTTCCCCCTTCCCTCTCCCAAGATCGGGAGAGGGAAGGGGAGCCCGTATCCACGCCGCGGCCAAAAGGCCCACCAACCACGAGGCGGCAAAGTGGGCGATCAGATTAAGCAGGTGCAGTCCGAACGGATGCAGGCCGCCGACGAGCGCGCCCCACACCCGCCACAGGCTGTACCACAGTGGGCGGTAGTAGCCGTAGGGGCTGGGACCGGTCCACAGCTCGTCCCACGCGATCGATTCCAGCCACGGTATCTGTACCAGGTCGTCGGAGAACAGCGGCAGGGCCAGCGTGTCGCCGTAGAGCAGAGCGGTCAGCACCAGGGCGGTCAGGGCTGAAGCGACGGCGGGGTGGGTGAGAATGTGGAGGGAGAGTCGCTTGATGTCTGTAGCGGGGTTGTTCATTGTCAACACTTGCGTATTATAGCCAGAAGCGAGGGCGCTGCAAGCAGCCTCACGGCTCGAAATCTGCACAATCTCCGCAAAGGCGTGACACAACATCCACACTTTTTTGATAAGCTGCGGGTGTGAACAAAATCGTCGCCAGGGGCGTGCAACTGATGTCAAGCACCCGTGTGCGATGATTGAGTGGTGTGGAGCGTGGCCCGGGTTTACTTAATTGTGGTAGAATGGGGCATCCGCGTTGAGAGATCGTCGGAAACTCGTCCGTTAGTCGTAGTTGAGCCTGATTAGGGATGTGTTATAATAGCTTCTGTTCGGCATCTGCGGAACCCAAACACGGGGTCAAGCGTCCTTTAGGTATAGTGCTATAGGAGGCCTGTTGAAGAAAATAATCTGGATTGCGCTCTGCGTCGTGATCCTGTTGGCCGGGACGTGTGCTCCTGCCTCTGCGCAGGACGACCAAGGCCTGACGGTGTCTATCAGCGCTGGGTTCGATGGTTACTGCCGGAGTAACACGTGGTGTCCGGTGTACGTCGTCCTCTCAAATGAGGGAATCGACGTTGAAGGGGAGTTGCAAACCTCCTTCGATGGCGACGTCAACCCTGGGATATACGTCAAACGCGTCACGCTTCCCGCCCACTCGCGCAAGGCTTATTTTTTCTATCTCCCGTTCCATGGTTTGTCCACCCGTCCCAAGATCGTGGTGCGATTGATGGTTGGACAAAAGGTAGTCGTATCCCGGTCGGTTATGGTGACTCTCCTGGAAGACGATGAGCGTTTGTACGGCGTCGTCAGCGATGCCCCATCCGATCTTGCTTTTCTGGGTGCCGTCGCGCCGGGCGCTGGAAAGGCATTGGTGGCCCAATTGGATCTGGAGTCTCTCCCGCCTGTGCCCCTGTCGTGGGAAGGGCTTGATGTACTGGTCTTTGATGACGTTGACACGACCACCTTCAGTGGCGAGCAGAAGCAGGCGCTGTCGACGTGGGTGGCTCACGGGGGGCATCTCGTCGTGGGAGGAGGGGCCGGGGCTGTGCGCACGGCTGCTGGCCTGGGCGACTTGTTGCCGGTTTCGATCGGTGGCACGCGGTCGGTGGACGATCTGCGGGCGCTGGGTGAACTCGTTGGGGTATCTGCCGTTCCTGGTCCTTACGCCGTGGCGGAGGCGACGTTGAGGCATGGGGAGGTGTTGGCCGAGCAAGAAGGAGTCGTTCTGATTGCGCGGCGCACTATTGGTGGGGGTTACGTGACCTTTTTGGCCTTTGATGTTGGCGTGAATCCCTTTGCCGATTGGGATGACAGCGTGCGCCTGTGGCAGTGGATCGTCGGGAGTTTCTCGTTGTGGCGACAGCCCGCCATCCAAAACGGCTACCAGGCTCGTGAGGCCGTCAGTACGATACCCGGCATGAGGCATCCTTCCATACTACAGATTCTGGGTTTCTTGCTGGTTTATGTGATTTTGATCGGCCCGGTCAACTATGTCGTGCTGCGCAAGCTGGATCGGCGCGAACTGGCGTGGGTCACGATCCCGGTGTTGATCTTGGGATTCAGTGCATGCGCCTATGTGACCGGTTTTCAGTTGCGCGGTTTTGATGCCATCGTGCACCGCCTGGCGGTAGTGTACGTGCCTCGGGAGTCGCAAGTAGGCCGGGTGAGCCAGTTGGTGGGGATCTTTTCGCCCCGGCGCACGAACTATGACGTGTGGATAGAAGGGTTGGAGGCTCGTGCTCTTTCTGGCGATTACTATTACAATGCACCATCTGGCCGGCCTCTGCGTGTCTATAGGGAGGCAGAGGGGGTAACGGTGGCCGACCTGCGGGTGGACGTAGGGGGTATTGAGCCGTTTGTCGCCGAGGGATACACGGACGTGCCAGGTGTCGACGCTGACCTGCGCCTGTCAGATACCACAGGCTCGCTACGGTTGGAGGGAACCATTCGCCCTCAAATAGCTCTGGAGGATGCGGTCCTGCTTATGGGCGGTCACGTGAAACGACTGGGCGATCTGGAGAAGGGGCAGGAGGTGTCCATTCGCGAGCCGTTCCGCAGCGGCGCGATAGTAGTCAGCGGTCTGCCTGAACGCATCATGGATTCGGTTGATTATTGGAGCGATCCCCTTTTATATCGCCGCTATCATTTTCTGGGAGCGATTTTTAATTCGGTCTATGGGCCATATGGGGCGAGCGGCTCCTCCAGGGTGGGCCTGGGGAGTGGCGTTTACTTGGTCGGTTGGTCCGATGAGCACATTCCTCTCTTGGCAGAGGTGGTGGATGCGTCCTATTCTACGACCGGGACGGCGCTTTATGTCTATGCCTTGCCCACCGCCGAGGCGGAGGTTGAATCAATGTCCGTTATTCCGCCGGAGCTGATCACACGTGAGATGATGGATGTAGTCGGTTATGTGGAGGAGCTATCCGATGGCTTTCACATGGAGCCTAGATCGGAGGCTACATTCCGCTTCACGCTGTGGGGGACGGCGGTGCCCGAGGTAGAGGAAATCGTCCTGGATATGCAGCAGCAAGGCGGCTACGGGGATTCTCTGGCGGTTTCCATATGGGAGTGGGAAAGCGAGGATTGGCACCCGCTGGGTGTGACGTGGGGCCGGAACTCGATCCCCAACGGCGGGCGCTACGTCTCGTCGTCAGGCGTCGTGCTGTTGCGCTTAAAGGCGACGGCTGGGACGACCGTAGAGCGTTTAGAACTCACCCTCAAAGGAAAGTGACGATGGCGGCGATTGTAGAGACGCGTGGATTGGTCAAACAGTATGGTCGCCTGACGGCGGTCAAGGAGTTGGACCTGGTGGTGCAGGAGGGAGCCGTGTTTGGCTTCGTCGGGCCGAACGGTGCGGGCAAGACGACGACGATGCGTATCCTGGCCACGCTCCTGCGTCCGACCGCGGGGGAGGCGTGGGTCGCGGGTCATTCGGTGCGCAAGCAGCGCCGCGACGTGCGCCGCGCTATCGGTTACATGCCCGACTTTTTCGGCGTCTATGGCGACATGCGGGTGTGGGAGTACCTGGATTTCTTCTCTGCCTGCTACGAGATTCCCGCCGACACGCGCCAGCGATTGGTGAGTGACCTGCTAGAACTTGTCGATCTCTCGCACCGGCGCGACGATTACGTGGACGCGCTCTCGCGGGGGATGAAGCAGCGCTTGTGTCTGGCGCGAGCGCTGGCCCACGATCCCAAGGTGCTGATTCTCGACGAGCCGGCCTCTGGGTTGGACCCACGGGCGCGTGTCGAGATCCGCGAGCTGCTGCGCGAGCTGCAGGCGATGGGCAAGACCATCTTTGTCTCCTCCCACATTCTCTCCGAGATCCAAGAGGTCTGCACGCACATCGGCATCATCGAGGCGGGGCAGTTGGTGGCGATGGGGACGATGGAAGAGATGCGGCAGCTGATCAAGGCCCATCGCATCCTGCGCGTGGGACTGTCTGGGCGCATCGAGGAGGCGCAGGGGTGGCTGGCGGGTCAGCCTAACGTGATGGGAATCGAGCCGGTGACGGGGAACGGGGAGGGAAACCTGGAGGTCTCCTTCACCGGCGATGACGATGCGCTGGCGCGCTTGTTGAACGAGATGGTCAGCGCGGGTTTCCCGGTGTTGCTGTTCCGTGAGGAGAGCGGCGACCTGGAAGACGTGTTCATGCGGCTGACAAAGGGCGTCGTCTCGTGATCGGACTCTGGCGGAGCGCGCGCGACAATCCCATCCTGCAACTGGAATTGCGCCGCATCCGGCGCAGACGCTGGTGGTCGGGACGTCGCTTCTTTCTGTTCTACCCGGTGCTGCTGGGGATCGCGCTGGGTTTTGGCGTGATGCTGGTGCTGACCGATTGGGTAGGGGTGCAGGTTGCCGCCCTTGCTGCCGGCGTGTCTCTAGGGGCTATGTTGGGTGTAGTTGTTTGGCTGTCGAGTATGGCCTTACTGTGGATCTCCCCGGCGCTTGCGGCAGCGACGATCTCCCGCGAACGGGAGTTGGGGACGTTCGATGTGTTGCGGGTGACGCTGCTATCTGAACGGGCCATCGTGTGGGGTAAATTGACCGCTTGCCTGGCGCAGTTGTGGCCTGGGATTCTGTTGCTGGTGTTGCTGGCGCCGTTTCAGGTCGTCAGGATGCTGGGAGGCAATGTGATGTGTTTTGGCCCGACATCTTTCAATCTCGCAACACTGGTATTTGCCCCTGAGCTTGGTGTGGAGTACGTGATCGTATCGCTCGTGTTGAGTGTCTTTGTGGGCGCGCTAAGGCCACTGGCGGATTTGGCGCTCCATATTGGGTTGGGGATGTTTATTTCCACATTGCTGCGTTCGTCGGGAGCGGCGATTGCTGCTTCGTACGGGGCAGTCTTGGTCGTTCGAGTGACGGCGTGGTTGGTGACGTCGATAGGGGGCTCTGTGCTGATCTATGGATTGCTGGACCCGGCGATTTTCGATCCCACCTCCGCCACTCCAGGAGCAGGTATGTCGATCTTGGGTTGGCTGGCACCAAGCGCCGTATCATTCGTGTTGATTCTTGGTGAAATCCTCGCAGCGGTCTTGTTGGTTGGTGGAGCTGTCTGGCAGCTCCGACGAGAGTAGGAGGCCCGATGGAAGAAGCATCTGTACCGGTCAAGCGCAAGCCCTCGCGTCTGTTGCGCCGCTTGTGGAACCCGCTGCTGGTCAAAGAGCTGCGCGGGCGCATGCGGGGCGCGCGCGCGTTCGTCGTGCTGACCGTCTATCTGCTCCTGCTGAGCTGCTTCACGTCGATCATCTATTACGCCTTCACCGCGTCCGTGTCCGGCCCTGGCAGCGCGTCTGATATGGCCTATTTGGGCAAGGTGGTCTTTGCCAGCGTGGTCATCATTGAGATCTTTATGGTCACCTTCATCACGCCGGCCTTTACCGCCGGGGCGATCAGCGGGGAGAAGGAGCGCCAAACCTACGAGCTGTTGCGTACGACCCTGTTACCGGCTCGCAAGCTGGTGTTTGGCAAGTTCTCCTCGGCCTTGACGTACATGCTGCTGTTGATTCTGGCGGCGGTGCCCTTGGAGAGCCTGGCCTTTGTCCTGGGCGGCGTAGAGGTGCAGGAGTTGGCATTGGCGTTGGTCGTTTTGTTGGTGGCGGCATTCTTCTTTGCGGCCATGGGGTTGTTTTTCTCCTCCATCATGCGTTCGACGCTGGCCTCGACCGTTTTGACCTATGTCGTGGCGCTGCTGGGCACGGTCGGCTTGCCGATATTGTTGATCATTCTTTTCACGACGTTTTCCTCGGTGATTTACAGCACAAGCTCGTCGCCGACGTCTTGGATGTGGGAAGCCGGGATGATGTACGGCCTGATCCTGTTCTCCGGCTTGAGCCCCATAGCGACGGCCGTGCTGACCGAGGTGTTTATGCTTGAGGAGGATGCCCTTTTCTACTTTTGGTACGACATGGGCAGCTATACCTACTCGGGGGGCACGGGAACTCCACGGACGATCCCGATTCCCTCTCCCTGGACGGTCTACGTCCTGATCTATATGGCCGTGGCGCTGCTCTTACTTCTGATAACGATATTGCGGGTGCAGCGGCAGGCGAGGCGGTGAGCTGATGGCAGAGACACCGATTGGCAAACCTTTGCCATTGCTTTATGGGCATCTGCGTCGCTGGGGGTTGCGCCTCAGACTGGTTGAGAGCCTGTCCTGGGGGCCCTGGGGTGCTGCCGTGGGCCTGGGATTGGGCCTGTTGCTGGCGTTGGTGGCCAGGCTATGGCCACTGTTGCTGGTGTGGCAGTTGGCCGCGCTGGCGGGAGCGTCGATGCTTATCGGTGTGATCTTGACGCTGGCAATTGTGTGGCTGCGACCTCGCGCGCTATTACACCAGGCATGTGTCTTTGACCGCCGCCTTGGCTTGGCCGAGCGGCTGGCGACGGCGGCAGAGATCGGCACCGGGCGGCTGCGGGCGACGCCGGTGATGACCGAGGCGCAGTTGGCTGATGCCCTCGCTGCTGCCCGCCACATCAATGTGCGCGCACTGCTGCCGCTGCGCGCTTCCCGCCGGGCGCTGCTTGTGCTTGGCGTGCTGGCCATCGCGCTGACGGTCTCACTCTGGCTGCCGAATCCTCAACAAGACGTACTCCTGCAGCAAGCCGCCGTGCAGGCGGCCGTCGAGGAGCAGATCGAGGATCTGGAGGCGGTCGAGGAAGACGTTGCGGAGGCCGAAGGGCTGACCGAGGCTGAACGAGAGGCGCTTTTACAGGCGCTCGAGGAGGCGATTGCCGGGTTGGAGGAGGGCCAGGCGACGCCCGAGGAGGCGCTGGCGGCCCTTTCCGAAGCGGAGCAGGCCCTGGCAGAACTGCAGGACCCCGGCGCGGCGCAGTTACAGTCCGGGTTGGAGCGCGCCGCCGAGGGAATGGAGGATTCGCAGCTGACCGAGGAGATCGCCGAAGCGTTAACCGAGGGAGATTACGCAGCCGCGTCCGAGGCGCTGGCCGCGTACGGCGGTGAAAAGGGTGAGCGCTTGACTCGCGTAGAGGCATTGGAGCTGGCCCGTGAATTGACCGAGGCGGCGGAGACGCTGGCGGAGGTCGATCCCGAGCTGGCGCAGCAGTTGACCGAGGCGGCCGAGGCCATCGAGACCGGCGACATCGCCGAGGCGCAGGAGGCCATCCAGGCGGCGGCCGAGCAGATGGGCGAGGCTGGCGAGCGGGTACAACGCCAGGAGGCGGTCGAGGGGACGCTGGCCGAGTTGCAGGAGGGGCGCGAGGAGATTGCTAAGGCTGGCGGTAGCCAGCCCTGCGGCGGCACCTGACCGCGCACCGGCAAGCCGCTCGGTCAGAGCGACGGGGCAGGACAGGCTGGGGGGACACAGGCTGGCGCGGGCCAGCAAACCAAGCCGGGGCATAGCGAGGACGTGGGCCGCGGCGCGCCCTACGATGAGGGGTACGATCCGGAACGCATCGGCGAGGAGGGCGTGGGGGTCGATGTGGGACGCGAGGGCGACGAGGGACTGCCGACCGGCAGCGTATCCATCCCGGTTCCGGAGGGGGGCAGCGCGAGTGTACCCTATCGCGAGGTGTATGCCGATTACTCCGAGGATGCCGGTGCTGCGTTGGATAGCAGTTACATTCCCCTGGGGATGAAGCGCTACGTGCGCGATTACTTCAGTTCGTTGGAGCCGTAAAATGGATCGACCACAGATTACGCGTTATCTGGCTGCCGGCGGCGGCGTCGTGCGCGATGGGCGCGTGCTGGTGCTGCAGCGCCCCAGCCGTGACGAGGTGCGTCTGCCCAAGGGGCACGTCGAGCCGGGGGAGGGGGCGCGGGCGACCGCGCTGCGCGAGGTGCGCGAGGAGAGCGGCTACGACGATTTGGTTATACAGGCTGACCTGGGCGAGCAGGTCGTCGAGTTCGATTACCAGGGCAAGCACGTCGTGCGCACCGAGCGCTACTTTTTGATGACGTTGGTTAATCCCGACGCATCCCCTTTAGATAGTGAGAAGCAGTTTGAGCCGGAGTGGCTTGCTTGGGAGGAGGCGCTGCAGGCGCTGACCTTCGAGGCGGAGCGGGAATGGGTGCGGCGGGCGAGGCGCGTGAGCGAGTCAACGGATGGGCGGATAGACAAATGAAGGATCTGGTAAGAAACATGGCTGAATTCGCACAAACCAAGTGGACGCTCGAGGAGTTGTTGCCAACCCGTACGGGAGAGGAATTCGAGCGCCTCTTGGCCGGTTTGGAGCGGCGCGTTTCGGATTTCGAGTCTGGTCGAGAGCGGCTCTCGGCGGAGATCACCAGTCAAGCGTTTCTTGATATTCTGCGCCAGTTTGAGGAGATCAACGCTGTGCTCAGACGTCTGTCCGCTTACGCTTATCTGTGGTTCTCCGAGGACACGCAGTCCCAGGAGGCGATCAGCTTTATGGGACGCGTCGACCAGTTTTCGGCCGAGGTGCGGAATCGACTGCTGTTCTTCTCCTTGTGGTGGAAGGGACTGGACGAAAAAGACGCGCGCCGCTTGCTCGCCGATAGCGGGGATTACGCGTACTATCTGGAATCCCTGCGCCGCTTCAAGCTGTACACACTGTCGGAGCCGGAGGAGAAGGTCATCAACGTCAAGGACGTCAATGGCTCCAGCGCATTGATCAAGCTGTACGAGGTGATCACCAATCGGTTCACGTTCCAGCTCGAGGTGGCGGGCGAGGTCCGGGAGATGACGCGGGCCGAGCTTTCCACCTACGTCCGCGATCCGTCGCCCGATGTGCGCGCAGCCGCCTACCAGGAGCTGTACCGCGTCTTTAGCGACCGGGCGATGGTTCTGGGGCAGATCTACAGCCACCGCGTGCGCGATTGGGCCAGCGAGCAGGTGACGCTGCGTGGTTTCGATTCTCCGATCTCTGTCCGCAATCTGCAGAACGACATCCCCGATCCCGTGGTTGAAACGCTGCTGGACGTGTGTCGCGCGAACATGGCGGTTTTCCATCGTTACTTTCGGTTCAAGGCCAGGCGGCTGGGTATGGACCGCCTGCGCCGCTACGATATCTATGCGCCTATTGGGGCTGCGGAAAAGACGTATCCCTTCTCGGAGGCAGCCGATCTGGTGTTGGATAGTCTGAACCGGTTCTCGCCCCGGTTGGCTGATCACGCCCGGCGCGTACTGGCCGAGAATCATCTTGATTCAGAGGTTCGTCACGGCAAGCGCGACGGCGCCTTTTGCTACAGCGTCTTGCCCGGTCTGACGTCGTGGGTGTTGGTCAACTATGTGGGCAAGGCCGACGACGTGCGTACTCTGGCCCACGAGCTCGGTCACGCTGTTCACGGGGCGATGGCCGCTGACCATTCCGTACTCACTTTTCACTCGGCGCTACCTATGGCGGAGACGGCTTCGGTTTTTTCCGAGATGTTGCTGACCGATCGATTGCTGCGTGAGGAGGGCGATCCCGCCGTGCGGCGAGACCTGCTGGTGCTGACGCTGGATGACGCGTATGCTACCGTCGCCCGCCAGGCCTATTTCGTGTTGTACGAGATCGAGGCGCACGAGCGGGCCGTGGAGAACGCGACGACGGACGAGCTGTGCGAACTTTACCTGGCCAATCTGCGCGACCAGTTCGGCGAAGCACTCGACCTTTCCGACGATTTCCGGTGGGAGTGGACGGCCATTCCCCATATCTACGAGCAGCCCTTCTATTGCTACGCCTACAGCTTTGGTCAACTGCTGGTGCTGGCGCTGTACCGGCAATACAAGGAGGAAGGGAAGGCGTTCGTGCCCCGCTACCTCAGGATTCTGGAGTACGGCGGCTCGGCCAGCCCCGAGCACATCATCCGTGAGGCCGGTTTCGATATGGCCGCGCCCGAGTTCTGGCAGGGCGGCTTCGACGTCCTTCGGGGGATGATGGACGAGCTGGAGGCGCTGTCGCCGGATGGCAGTGGAGAGTAGAGATTGGAGATTGGAGATTGATCGCGCTTTCGACGGGTTCGCTCCACAATTACGGCACCGCGCGCGTCTTTGATCTCGCGGCCCGCGCAGGCTTCGATGGGATCGAGGTCATGATAGATCACCGTTGGGATACGCGCCACCCAGGCTACCTGCGGCGTCTGTCCACTGCCCACAATCTGCCCATCGTTGCGCTGCACAGCCCCTTTCTCACCCTCGACACGCCCGGCTGGCCGGAAGACGAGTTGGGCCGTCTCCAACACACTGTGGTGCTGGCGCAGACGCTTGGCGTTCCGACGGTGGTGACCCATTTGCCGTTTCGCTTCCACGCGCTCATAGGGCGGTGGTACGCTTTCCGGCAGCATAACTTCAAATTGCCTGTGCCGATTCGCCGTCGTGAGCCTTATTCGCGTTTTCTGTGCAACGGCTTGGTCGCGTTCGAGGCCGAAGTGGGGATCACAGTCGCCGTCGAGAACATGCCCGCGCATCGATTCTTGAGGTGGCAGGTCAATAGTTATGCGTTCAACAGCATCGCCGAGATCGCCCGTTTCCCTCATCTCACGCTCGATACGACCCACCTGGGCACCTGGGGACTGGACCCGCTGGCGGTCTATGAGCAGTTGCGCGAGCGAGTGGTACACGTACATCTTTCCAACTTTGACGGCCGCGAGCACCGCTCGCCGCCAGATGGGCACCTGCCGCTGGCGGATCTGCTGCGCTGCCTGGCCCGCGATGACTACCAGGGTGCCATCACCGTGGAGACCAGCCCTGACGCGTTGGACGCCGAGGACGAAAACAGATGCCTGACTGCGCTACGCCGGGCGCTGGCGTTTTGCCGGGAGGCAGTAGACTAGTAGGTTGGTAAATTGGTAGATTAGTATCTGGTGGCTGTACCGATCTACCGGTATACTAACTTGACAATGGCACATTAGCTAAACTTGGCCTCCCGCGGTCCAAATTGCTTGCCCCAGCCCGCGTTGGGGGCCTGCAAAGGCCCTGTAGGGCGGTTTTGCTAACCGCCATAGGTCGGATTGGCAATCCGACCTACAATGTGCCATTGTCAAGCTAATTTACCAGATACAGTATACAAAGGATAATGCTATGTCAGGGATAACCCCCGAACAATTCCGAGAATCCGCCGCCAAGATCGAGGCCGAGGTCGGCAAGTACATCGTCGGGCAGCGGGAGGTGGTACGCCACACGCTCATCTGTCTCGTTGCCGGCGGGCACGTGCTGCTGGAGGGCGTGCCGGGCCTGGGCAAGACGATGCTGGTGCGCACGCTGGCGCGGGTGCTCGATCTCAACTTTGCCCGCATCCAGTTCACCCCCGACCTGATGCCCGCCGATATCGTCGGCACCGACATTCTGGAGGAGGCGGAGGATGGGCGGCGCGCGTTTCGCTTCCAGCCGGGGCCGGTGTTTACCAACCTGCTTCTGGCCGACGAGATCAACCGCGCCACGCCCAAGACCCAGTCGGCGCTGCTGGAGGCGATGCAGGAGCGTACCGTCACCGTCGCCAACCACTCCTATCCGCTGGAGCCGCCCTTCCTGGTGCTGGCAACGCAGAACCCCATCGAGATGGAGGGCACCTACCCGCTGCCAGAGGCGCAGTTGGATCGCTTTTTGTTCAAGGTCAATATTGGCTTCCCGGCCTCGGATGACCTGGTGGAGATACTGAACCGCACCACGGGCGAGGCGGAGCCGCAGGTCGGCGTCGTCGCCGATGGGGCGACCGTGCTGGCGATGGGGGCGCTGGCGCGACAGGTGCCCGTTGCCTCCAACGTGGCCGACTATGCCGCTCGCTTGACCATCGCCACCCATCCCGAAAGCGACACCGCGCCCGAGGTGGTGCGCAGGTACGTGCGCTACGGCTCCAGTCCCCGTGGTGCGCAGGCGCTGATCTTGGGCGGCAAGGTGACGGCCCTGCTCGCCGGTCGCTACAACGTCGCGTATGAGGATCTGCAGGCGGTGGCCTCTGCTGCACTATGCCACCGCGTGCTGCTCAACTTTGAGGGGCAGGCGGAGGGGATGAGCACCGACGGCGTGGTGCAAGAGGTGGTAGGCTCGGTAGCCGAGCCTTGATGGTCAGCCTCGGTAGATCCAGATTTGTGGTGTGCATATCCGCGTGTTGACGAAAGTCACCCGTGGGACCGTCATTCTGAGCATAGCGAAGAATCTCCGTCCCGCATTGGAAGACTCCTCGCTCCGCTCGGAGTGACGGACATTGGATCTACTGAGACTTGGTGTTTGGTGTGTTGTGCGTAGTGTGGAGAGGTGCAACACCCCGGCGCCGTTCTCAGGCACATTAACAAACACGCCTGATTTTGCGCGGAGGGCGTTGCACCTCGTTGTGTGATGCTCTGCGAGCTATTCTTCTTCTTCTTCTTCTTCTTCTTCTTCAACGATGAGGATGATCACCGAGGTGTTGGTGCTATCGTCATCCTCGTCTACGGCGATCATCGCTGTTTCGCTGCCCTTGATGTAAAAGAGCAGGCCTTCCCCGGGTTGATGCAGGATGTTGGTCGTGTCGGCCTCCCAGCCATAGTCGGGCCAGTTGTCCTCTATGAACTGGACGGCATCCGCGACCGTCGCCCCGGTCAGATAGGTCACCATCGCCTGCATGTTAAAGGTGACCTCGGCATCGGCGGGGATGGGTACATCGTCTCGTTCAGCAAAGTCGCTGCCATCGCCGTCATCACCTGCGCTGGGCTCGAAGAACTCGATGCTGTCCAGCATCTCGCTGAAGGTAGGCGCATAGTCTTCCCAGTCTTCGGCCGGGCTGACAACAGCGAGTAGAGCGTAGCCATAATCGTCGACGATGACCATGGTCAGCCAGCCGTCATAGTCGTCCTCCGTGCTGCCGTAAGAGCCTCTTACGGCGTCTTGCCCCCCGACGACGATCGATTCCGGTTCCCCAATCACTGTCTCATCGTCCGTCGCTTCGGAGGCGAAGGCTTCCCACAGCTCCTCCACACCGGATAGCTCGGCGACTCCTAGGAGGGGGACGATGACTATGCCCAGCGCGGCGCCTTCCGTTTCATCCGGCTCAAAGTCTTCCTCTGTGGCGAATATCACACTGCTGGTCGAGTCTCTCTCTTCTTCCATGTACCAGTCGTCCGGATAGCGTATCGAGAGGCCGATTTGTGCGCTTGTGAAGGACGTCATCTCTGGCAGGGGGATGGGGGTTGGCGTCGGCGTCTGCGTTGGCGTCGGTACGGGAGTCTCGGTTGGTACAGGGGTGTCTGTCGGTTCGGGCGTGTTTGTTGGCTCTGGTGTAGGGGTGGGCGGTGTTATCAGGCCGCAGCCCAGTGATGCTACTGCCAAGATCAGGACGGGCAGCAGGATATGTAGAGCTCTTTGGGTTGTGTTCATCTGTAATCTCCTTATGGTTGATTTTCAAGAATTGGAACTCTTGTGTCATTGTAAAGGACTATTTTGTAATTGTCAAAGCTGCGAGCATAGTTTTTGGGAATGGATGTTGCCATATTCTATCAAAGGGACGTGACTAGATCGTAACGAACATAATGGCAGAGGAATTGAATTGATTTCCTTATGCCGAGACGGAGCGCTAGATGGCATTGCTTGACACAGCTTTTTTGGCTAAATTGGATCGCCTTTCCCTGGTCGCGCGCCGCGTGCGTGCCGGGCAGACGGCAGGTGAGCGGCGTTCCACCAAGCGCGGCACCTCCGTCGAGTTTGCCGATTACCGCGATTACGTCCAGGGCGACGATCTGCGCCGCGTGGACTGGAATATCTACGCTCGGCTTGAGCGTCCCTTTGTCAAGCTGCTCGAGGAGGAGGAGGATATGGCGGTGCACGTCTTGTTGGATGGCAGCGGGTCTATGGATTGGGGGGGCGAGTCGGCGATAGGCAACCGAAGGTTGCACCGAGTCAGCGATTTAGACAAATGGCTGTACGCGCGGCGGTTGGCGGCGGCGTTGGGATACGTGGCGCTTACTTCTGGCGACCGCCTGACCGTAGCCAATCGCCAATCTCCGATCTCTAACCTCCGCTTTGGGCCGGCGCGAGGACGGGGGCACGCCCTGCGCCTGTTCGAGTGGCTGGAGAGCCTGGATGCCGCGGGAACGACCGATCTGAACGCCGTACTGCGCGCCTATGCCGTATCCGGCGGGCGAGCCGGGCTGGTGGTATTGATCTCCGACTTGTTTTCCCCACCAGGTTACGTGGAGGGACTGACGGCCTTGGCGGCGCGGGGACACGAGGTGGCCGTGATCCACGTGCTTTCTCCTGACGAGGTGGAGCCGCCTCTGGGCGGCGACCTGCGCCTGTTGGACGTGGAGACAGGAGGGCCGCAGGAGGTGACCATCGACGGCGGTATGCGCGCGCTCTACCACCGCCGGTTGGAGGCGTGGCGGGACGAAATTCGTGCCACCTGCCGCGCCCGTGACGCGCACTACGTCCCCCTGGTGACCGACACGCCGTTTGACCGGGTGGTGCTGTACGACCTTCGGCGGGTAGGGCTGGTGAAATAGCGATGGGCTTTCTAACACCTTTTGCTCTTGCTTTCGCCGCCCTGGGCATTCCTATTCTTATCCTCTACATGCTCAAGCTGCGGCGGCGGGACGTGTTGGTTTCCAGCACGCTGCTGTGGCAGCGTCTGCTGCGCGACCGCGAGGCCAACGCGCCTTGGCAGCGGTTGCGGCGTAACCTGCTCCTGTTCCTGCAACTGGCCATCCTGGTGCTGCTGACGCTGGCGCTGGCACGGCCCTTTATCCCCACGTCCGTCGTCGCCAGCGGCAGCGTGGTCATCCTGCTGGATGCCTCGGCCAGCATGCAGGCGACGGACGTGGCGGACGGAACGTCCGTGGACGGAATGTCCGCGCCCACACGCTTTGCTGCTGCTGTCCAGGCGGCGCGAGAGATTGTTGATGGCCTGACACCGGGCGACGCGGCGACCATCGTCGCCGTCGGGCCGCAGCCGCTGGTGTTGGCCTCGGCGACCAGCGATCGGGCGCTGCTGCGCCGCGCGCTAGACGAGGCCGCGCCCAGCGACGGGGCCGCCGATTGGGAGGCCGCCTTTGCCCTGGCCAGCGCCAGCCTGGCCGGGTCGGCGGCCGGGTCAATGGATAGTAAGACGGTGATCATCTCTGACGGGGCGCTGCCGGAGGCCCTGCCTCCACTAGGGGGTGAGGTGCGCTTTGTGGGCGTGGGAGGCGGCAGTGATAATCTGGCCATCGCCGCCCTGGCGACGCGGGAAGGGGACGCTGGCCCGCAGGCGTTTCTGCGCCTGGTCAATTACAGTGATGTGGACGCAGAGCCTTTGATCGAGTTCTCTGCCGACGGGACGCTGTTCGACGCCCGCCGGCTGAGCGTCCCGGCCCGTGGCTCCGCCGATCTGACGCTGGCCGATCTGCCCTACGATATGCAGGTGCTGGGCGCGCGTCTGGTTGCAGAAGACGACCTGCCCCTCGACGACACGTCGTCGAGAGACGACGCATTGTCGATAGACAATGTAGCTTGGGCGGTGCACACGCCACCTGTATCTGGACGCGTGCTCCTCATTTCTGAGGGCAATTTATTCTTGGAGCGGGCGCTGGGGGCATTGTCGAGCGTCGAGTTGGCGCGCCTGTCCCCCGACCAGCCGCTGCCTGCTGAGCCTTACGACCTATACGTTTACGATCGAGTGGTCACCGGCACGCTGCCGACTGGCAACCTGTGGCTCATTGGCCCGTCGTCGCCGGCGAGCGATGGCTTTTCGGTCGATATCGGCGGCGTTTTCACCGCTACGGCCATTACCGATGTGGCTGTTCAAGATCCGCTGCTGCGCTATGTAGATTTGAGCAACGTGCATGTGTTGCAGGCGCGCCGGGTGGAGCCGCCGCCTGGTGCACGCGTGCTGGTCGCAGCACGGGGCGGCCCGCTGCTCTTTGTCGCCGAGCGGCCGGAAGGGCGGCTGGCGGTGCTGACCTTTGACCTGCACGATTCCGATCTGCCGCTGCAGATCGCGTTTCCGATCCTCACTTCTAACCTGGCCGATTGGCTGCTGCCCCAGGGAGCGGCTCGTTTCCCGGCCACCGTCCACCCTGGCGAACCGGTGTTGATCCCGCTTGATCCGGAGGCGACGGGGATTTTCGTCACCGCACCGGACGGCGAGCGGCACTCGATTCGCGTCGGCGAGCAAGCGCCCGTCTTTGTCGCCACGGATCGAGTGGGCGCCTATCTTGTCGAGCAAGCGAATCAGGCTGGGGATGTGTTGCAGTCGACCGCCTTCGCCGTCAACCTGTTCGATGAGGCCGAGTCGGACATCGCGCCTAGGGAGACGGTGATGGTCGGGCGGGCGGAGGTGGCGGAGGAACCGCTGGCGGAACCGAAGCAAGAGGAGGGGCGGC
>CAZKDJ010000009.1:39951-44585 GCA_964551295.1 uncultured Anaerolineales bacterium
CGCGAGTTCTGGCCGTGGCTGGCGGGCGCGGCGCTGTGCGTCTTCGCCGTCGAGTGGTGGGCGTATCATGTTGGGACAAGGAGACTAGGTGACAAGGGGAAGATAGGATGAAAATCTCCTTGTCTCCGTGTCTCCACCTTACCTTGTCACGATAGAAATGGCCTTTACGCAACCGTTATTCTTGCTGCTGCTAATCATCCTGCCCTACTTCATCTACCTGGGCTGGCCCAAGGGGCGCTATGGACGCGGGCGGGCGTGGGCTGCCCTCGTCCTGCGTTGCCTTATCGTGCTGTTCGCCATCTTGAGCCTGGCCGGGGCGCAATCGGTCCACGGCGGAGACGAGTTGGCCGTCGTGTTCCTGGTCGACATATCCGACAGCGTGTCGGAGGCGGAGCAGGAGCGGGCGCTGGCCTTTGTCGAAGAGGCGCTGGCGGCGCTGGGACCTGATGACCGGGCGGCCCTGGTACTCTTTGGAGCCGACGCGCTGGTCGAGCGCCCGATGATGACGGGTGTCGACGCGTTGGGCGAGATCGCCTCCATACCCCGCACGTACCAGACCGATCTAGAGGGCGCGATCCGGCTGGGGATGGCGCTGTTTCCCGCCGGCGCGGCGCGCCGTATGGTCATTCTCTCCGATGGACGGCCTACGCTGGGCGAGGCAGAGCAGGCAGTGCGCCTGGCGCAATCTCAGGGTATCCAGGTGGATGTGGTTTCGCTATCCTCCACCTTGCTCGAGGGGGAGCAAGTCGAGGCTTGGATTTCGGCCATCGCTGCTCCTGACCGGTTGCACCAGGGGGAAGAGTTCACCCTGGCCGTCACCGCCCGCGCCACCGATGACGTGGATGCCGTGCTCACCGTCCTAGCCGGAGATCGCGTCGTGGCGCAGCGAGCGGTGCACCTGAATCCGGGCGATAACACCTTTGCCGTGCCGCTCACCGCCGGCGAGCCCGGGTTTGCGCCGTTTTGGGCCTATCTCGCCCCTGCCGGCGACATCTACGTGCAGAACAATGCCCTCTCCGCCTTCTCGCTGGTCGAGGGGCCGCCGCGCGTCCTCTTGGTCCTCCCCACCATTGGGGGAGAGGCAGAGGGGGGTGCCTTAGCCGCCGCGCTGCAGGCCGCCGGCCTCGAGGTGGTCGAGATCGCGACCGGTGGCTTGCCCTCCGACCCAGCCAGCCTGGCCGAGTACGCCGCCGTCGTTCTGGTGAACACGCAGGCCAAGGATTTTTCCCCCCGCGCGCTGGCCGCGCTCCAATCCTATGTGCGCGATCTGGGCGGCGGCCTGGTGGCCGTCGGCGGGCCGAACGCCTATGGGGTGGGGGGCTGGTACAATACGCCGTTGGAGGAGATGCTGCCGGTCGATATGAGTATTCAGGATACGGAGCGCTTCCCGCCCATGGCCATCGTCATCGTGATCGACAAGTCGGGCAGCATGGCGGCGCAGGAGGGCGGCGTGCAGAAAATTCGCCTGGCGGGGGAGGCGGCCGCCCGCGTCGCCGAGCTGATCACCGAGTTGGACGAGATCACCGTCATCGCCTTCGACGATCGTCCCGCCGACGTCATCGGCCCACTGCCCGGCAGCCAGCGCGACGAGGTGATCGACAGCGTGGTCCGGCTCCAGGCCGGCGGCGGCGGCATCTATGTGCGCGAGGGCCTCCAGGCGGCGCTGGGATATCTGGAGGATTCCGACAAGACGGTGCGCCACATCATCCTGCTGGCCGATGGCTCCGACTCGGAGCACCAGGAGGGCGTGCGGGATTTGGTCGAGGAAAGGATCGCGGGCCAGGGGATCACCCTCAGCAGCATCGCCATAGGCGCCGGGCAGGATCTGCGTTTTCTGGAGGACATCGCCGAGCTGGGCGGCGGGCGGTACTACTTTACCAACCGAGCCGCCAACTTGCCCGTCATCTTTGCCGAAGAGACCCAGTTGGCTATGCGCTCCTACGTGGTCGAGGAGCCATTCTACCCAGCGCTGACTGCCGTCAGCCCGATCCTGACCGGGATCGACGCGGTGCCGCAGCTGGCGGGCTACGTCGCCACCACGCCCAAGCCCGCCGGGCGCGTGATCCTCACTACGCATCAGAACGATCCGCTGCTGGCGACCTGGCAGTACGGGCTGGGGCGCTCGGTGGCCTGGACCTCCGACGCCACGGGCCGCTGGGCCCAGCAGTGGGTGACCTGGGACGAGTTCAGCCGCTTCTGGGCGCAGGTGGTGCGCTGGACCATCGTCGAGCGGGCCGAGGTGCCGGTGGAGCTGGCGGTGACGATGGAGGGCGAGCTGGCCCACGTCACGGTTGATGCGCAGGACGAGGACGGCGCTTTCGTCAATGGCCTGGCCGCCGGCGTGAGCATCGTCGGGCCAGATGGCGATCCTGTGCAGGTAGAGCTGGTGCAGACTGCGCCGGGGCGCTACGAGGGGACGTTCGTGCCGCAGGCGGAGGGCGCTTACGTGATGCGGCTGACCGGTTCTTTCCCCCCCCAGCCCCCCCCAGAAGCGGGGGAGGAGAAAGGAGGGGGGGAGGAGGTGTTCGCCCTCACCGCCGGCTGGGTGATGGGCTACTCGCCCGAATATGCCTCACTTGAGGGCGATCCGACTTACCTGGCGGGCCTGGCCGAGGTTGGGGATGGGGCCGTGCTGGCGGAGCCGGCTGAGGCGGTTGCACGCACCATCAGGGGTTTTGGTGTGCGCCAGGATTTGTGGCCGTATTTGCTCGCGCTGGCAGTGCTGCTCTTGCCCTTTGATATCGCCGTGCGCCGGTTGGCGCTGGGGCGGCGTGACTTTGTACGCATGTGGGAGTGGATACTGGCGCGCCTGCCGGGCCGCCGCCGTCCTATGGCGGAGGCCCCGTCGCCGGTCGGGCGCCTCTTCCAGGCCAAGGCGCGCCTGGAGGCGCGGCGGCCAGAAGTAGAGATCACACCTCCGAAGGTGGGTCCACCTGTCTCTGCTGAGCAACCGAGGGAAACCCCCTCCCCAATCCTTCGACAAGCTCAGGACAGGCCCCTCCCCCGTGGAACGGGGGAGGGTGCCCCGGCGAAGCCGGGGAGGGAGGGGGCCGAGGGCGAGACGCTGGCCGGGCGGCTGCTGCGGAAGAGACAGAGGCGTGAGGAAGACGATGATTAGGGGTCGCCCAGCCTTTTTTGGACATCGCCCTTTTGTCACCATCTGCAAACGGTGCTATACTCACGTTGGATAGCGTCGGCGATTACTTGGTGTGTGTGTGCTTGCGCTCCTCCTGTTGGCAATCTGTCCCATAGGTCTCGCCGGGGCCAAGCTCTTTCAGGACACAAGTGTCTTTCCCCACTATCCGATAACTGGATACTGAGCGCGCCTGCACGCCGTTGGGGCGTGCACGTTGTGCGTGTGTCCCCCCCCCGGGTCGGGCAGGTTTTGTCGTTACTGCGTCGTCGGTTGATAGACCCGGCAAACGGGCGGGAAGGGTGCTGGGTCCACAGAATCTATGAAAAAGGAGTGGAAAAATGAACAAAAGGATCGCAATCATCATCGTGCTGGGGATATTGGTGTGCCTGGCGGTGCCCGCCGAGGCGCGCCCGACTCTGCCTCCGCCGCAGGTGCCCACGATGGTCAGCTACCAGGGCCAGGTGACGCTGGACGGCTCCGCCTACAGCGGCACGGGCTACTTCAAGTTCGCCGTGGTCGACGCCGCCGGCAATACCACCTACTGGTCGAACGACTCCACCTCGACCGGCGGCGGGGAGCCGACGAACGCGGTGCAACTGGCCGTCTCGGGCGGCCTGTTCAACGTGCTGCTGGGCGACACGTCGCTGACAAACATGACGCCCCTGGGCGCGGACGCCTTTGACGGCGCCGCCCGCTACCTGCGGGTGTGGTTCGGTCACGACGGCGTCAGCTTTGACCTGCTCAGCCCGGACCGGCGCATCGCGGCGGTGCCCTACGCCCTGCAGGCGGAGGAGGCCAAGAACGCGGGCGCGCTGGGCGGGCTGGATAGCAGCGCCTTCTGGCAACTGGGTGGCAACGCGGGCACGACGCCCGGCAGCGACTACCTGGGCACCAGCGACGCGGCGAGCCTGACGTTGGCGACGGGGGGCGCTGCCGCGCTGACCATCGACGCGGCGGGCAACGTGGGCGTGGGCGAGGCCAACCCGGCGGAGAAGCTGACCCTGGCGGCGGGCAATTTCCTGCAGACGCCGGGCGATCCCACCCACGCGGGCGCCATCACGGACACTGGGACAACCGCGCTCGATGACGCTCGCTCCATCTACGTCTCCGGGAGGTACGCGTACGTGGCTGCAAGCGGGGATGATGACGGCGTCGAGGTCTTGGATATCTCCGACCCGGCGAACCCCACGCACGTGGGCGCCATCACGGATGACGGGACGACCGCGCTCAATGGCGCTCACTCCATCTACGTCTCCGGGAGGTACGCGTACGTGGCTGCATACAATGATGACGGCGTCGAGATCCTGGATATCTCCGACCCGGCGAACCCCACGCACGTGGGCGCCATCACGGACGACGGGACGACCGCGCTCGATGGCGCTGCGTCCGTCTACGTCTCCGGGAGGTACGCGTACGTGGCTGCACGCTTGGATGGCGTCGAGGTCCTGGATATCTCCGACCCGGCGAACCCCACGCACGTGGGCGCCATCACGGACGA
>CAZKDJ010000009.1:44685-45922 GCA_964551295.1 uncultured Anaerolineales bacterium
CGGGACGACCGCGCTCGATGGCGCTAACTCCATCTACGTCTCTGGGAAGTACGCGTACGTGGCTGCGTACTATGACGGCGTCGAGATCCTGGATATCTCCGGCATCGACGCGCCGGCGGCCAGCATCGGCGACGTCTCTGCCGGCAGCGTCGAGGTCGCGGACAACGCGCAGGTGGGGAATGACCTGTACGTGGGGAATGGATTGAGCGTGGGCAGCGGCGGGATACAGGCCGGGGGCGACGTGGGCGTGGAGGGTGACCTGCAGGTGACGGGGAGCTACGTTCAGTTCCCCACCATCACCGGCGCGGCCCCACCCAAGGCCGACTGCGATGAGGCGCGTGAAGCGGGGCGGGTGGTGGTGCGCACCGACGGCACCACGAATCTCTACGTCTGCACCGGCGCCGGCGGCTGGGTGGGCAAATGAGAGGGGGGGCTCGCGATGAATAAGCGACGAGCGATTTGCCTGGCGGCCCTGTTCTGCGGCCTGGGGCTGGCCCTGGGCGCGGTCATCGTCCTGGCGCAGGGGACGCCCGCCGTCGGCTGGTGGGTGTTCGGCGGTGGTGGCGGGCCTGCGAGCGGCGGCGGCGTGGCGGTGAACGACACACTCGGCCAGCCCGTCATCGGCCCTTCCGGCGCAGCTACCACCACGCTGGGCGCTGGCTACTGGTACGGCGCGGTGATCGACGACGACGAGACGCGCTGCGGCCTCACGCCCGGCACGTATACCTTTCATCCCACGCGCACGGTGACGGTGACCGTGAGCACGCTGGGCACGATCGACTGCCTGCGGGTGCAGCGCGTCGAGGAGGATCACCCCAATCGCATCGGCGAGGCGGGTGGCAGCGGCGTGGGCTGGGGACACTACTGGGTCGTCAGTGCCACGAACGGCGCGGGCGGCGCGGCCAGCGGCTATAGCGCCACGCTGACGCTGCCGCGTGACGGCGTGGCGGATCCCAAGGTGTGCAGGTATACGGGTGGGGCGGGGTGGGACTGCGCCCGCGACGGGTTCGACGGCAGCTCGGTCTGGCGGGCGGGGATCACGTCCTTCTCCGACTGGGCGGTGGGAAGCCCCGAGTGCGAGGTCTACCTGCCCCTTGTCCTGAAGGAGTAGGTGGAGCGGTCTCGCTCCTGTCGAGCAACCGAGGGAAACCCCCTCCCCAATCCTTCGACAAGCTCAGGACAGAGTTATAATCAGAAGTTGTGGATTGCCAAATCAATAAAGGCGGCGTATCCTTGG
>CAZKDJ010000010.1:0-40236 GCA_964551295.1 uncultured Anaerolineales bacterium
CCAGCGAACGCTAGAGGCTACGTGGCTGAGGTGCCCGGCCTTTTGAGGGGCCGGGCACCTTGATCATCAGGTTGGGGAATCCCCTGCGGGCCAATCCTGGAATTCAGTCCGCCGTGCGGACACTGGGACTAGAAGCCCTGGGCCTCCCACTCGGCCTCGCACCGCGCTTGGAATTCGGCCGCTGCGTCGGCCGCCGTCATCTCGTCTCGATAGACCTTCTCGCGCAGTTCGCCGTACTGGTTACTGACAAAGGAAGTGATGGGACACCGGGCCGGCGAGGACCACTCGTCGGCGTCCTGCACAGAGTCAAAGTAGAAATCCAGGCCCGGGTACGCCGCCGGATCCGCAGTCTCCAGGTAGGGCTTTAGGCCGGGCAGCCAGCCCACTTGGGTGAAAATCAGATCACAGGCCACGTTTGTGTTCAAGAATTCGGCAACGCGGAACATGCCCTCGGGGTTCTTGCCGTCCTTGAAAAAGATAACATAGTGCCCACCGGTTCCCTGCACCTTGACATCCCTGCGGTCATTGGGCACCGGCGCCCACGTGGCACGGTTGTGTTCGGCGACCTCGGGCTTTTGAATCACGGTCTCGCCCGGGTGCCAATACCCCTCGATGATCATGGCCTGCACCTCGGCGTTGAACGAGCCGCCCCAGCCACCCTGTCCCTCTATCTGGCGCATGCCGGCCAAATTATCCGGGCCGGCGATCTTGTAGAACTCGCCCATGACCTCGAGCGACTCGACCATCATGTCGTTGTCCAAATTGAACGTACCGGCTTCGCCATCGAACCACTTCCAGCCCCACGAGACCGGGGGATAGAAACCGTCCTGGATGGCAATCTGGCCACCCATCGCATCGTAGGGATCGAAACCGATTTGGATCAGGTTGCCGGCATCATCAAACTGGGTCAAGGCTTCGTGCCAGACGAGGCAATCCTCCCAGGTGACCGGCGGTGAATCGGGATCCAGCCCGGCTTCCTCCACCATCCTGGCATTATAGTTCAGGCCGTAGCGTACAAAGCCCTCGTTCGCCGGAACCCCGTACATGGTGCCCTGATAGAAGGCGTCATTCCAGGTACCTTCGAGATAGTTCTCTTTTTTGACGATCGAGCTGGTGGCCACCATGTCGTCGATGGGAAGCAGCACGTCGCGCGCCATGTAGTCGAGATACTGAACGTTCGAAGCGCCATCGGGTGGTGTCCCCGCGGCGACGGCGGTCAGCAGCGTCTCTGGAGCGCCGGGGATAGGCTTGAGTTCCAGCGTATCGGCGCCAACGGCCTCCTTGAACTCGTCGGTTTGCATCAGCCCCTCTTCCCACACCGGCAAAAAGTTGCCCCAGGAAAACCAATATTGAATCACTTGCCCTTCAGGAGCCGCGGGCTCAGCGGTAGCTTGCACCTCTTCTTTTGTAGGCTCAACTTCTGGCGGCGCAGGGCAACACCCCGCCAGGGCTGCGCCCGCTGCCGTCAAAGCGCTCAGGCGCAGAAAATCGCGTCGGCTCAGTTTGTTCGTTCGCATTTTTCTTCCTCCCTTGAATTTTGACTTTGCAGGCCATTTGGTAAACTGCAGCCTGTGTGAAGCCTGCTCCACACAGCTATCGGGTTAGAGGCCATTTTCCCTGCTCTAGGGTGGTGGCCTCTACCTGTTCCTACTAGGATTTTCGATCCCTTACCACCTCCTTTTTAGCCAGACTCGGCATCCAATTTTCAATACTAAGAGACCTCAAAGGGCTTTCAAAATGCTGTCGAAAGGGAATTGATCCGGCCTTTTTGAGCCTTCTGGCTCGCCAAAGTGCCCGGTTAAGACCATTGAGGCCTAAAATCTGGAGCTGCTGAGACTGTTGACCACGGTACCCAAAATGCCTAGACGTTGTCAACGACTACTACATGGATTATAATATCACAGAACTTTTGTCTGCACCGGACACACTGAGGACATGGCAAGGACAAATGTGGGACATGCTAACCCGCGAAACCTTTATCGAGTATCTGCGTGACGGTCTAAGCCACCTGCACGACACCAAGCGCCTGCGTCAAAACCCTCTTGTAACTCTCTCAGGAGTGGCCCACCGGCCTGACGCGGCATCTGCCCTGCGCGGTATCCTGATCGAAGGAGTCGAGTCGCTCAAGCCTACGGACGACGCGCCATCCCAGTCACGCGACTGGAGGCTCTACGATTCGCTGTTCTACTATTACGTACAACAGCTTGATCAACGCATCGTAGCCGATCAGCTAGCCTTGAGCGTCCGCCACCTGAGACGAGAGCAGCACGCCGCTTTGGAAGTGCTGGCGGACAGGCTATGGGAGCAGTTCGGCCTGGAGGCCAAGTCGCACACGGAGGCAGGCGGCATAGTCACTCCCGTTCAGTCCACGCCCATCAGCCCATTCGAAGTCGACGAACTGGCCTGGCTAAAAGACCTGCCATCTGAGAAACCGACCGATCTGAACAAGACCTTGTCCGAGGTATTGGATCTGGCTCAACCGCTGCTCATCCAGCACAATGCCGACACAAAAGTCGCCATCGACAGCGACAGCGATCTCCCCAACCTGGCCGTGCATCCAGTCGCTCTGGATCAGATACTTTTATCTTTACTCAACGTAGCTATCCCACACTCGGCCGGCGGCGTGGTGCAGATCAAAGCTGAGCCACGCCAGTGGGCAGTTGAGGTCCAGGTTCAAAGCTCGGAGACCTCCGCCAACCTTCAACCCCTACAAGAAGAGGATGCAGCCAGTTTGGAGGTGGCGCGTCAACTGACGGCTCTGTGTGGAGGCAAGTTGAGCTTGAAGGAAAGCGGCGCACCGTTCAGCGCCACGCTGAGTCTCCCCGCCCTTGAACAACTGCCCGTTCTGGCCATCGACGACAACGACGACACCCTGCAACTTCTGCGGCGGTACACAGCGGGCACCCGCTTTCGCCTCGTCGGCACCTCCGACCCAGAGCAGGCCCTCGACTTGGCGGAAAAGCTCTCCCCCCAGATCATCGTGCTGGACGTCATGATGCCCGAGGTGGATGGCTGGAAGGTGATGAGCAAGCTGCGGCAGCATCCACTGACAAGCCACATACCCATCCTGGTGTGCACTATTCTAGCCCAAGAGAATCTAGCCCTCGCCCTGGGAGCCAGCGGCTTTGTCCAAAAGCCCGTGACGCGCCGGGCACTCCTGGAAGCCCTCAATCACCAGGCAAAGATGGTGCAACCTGCATCGGCGACAGAATCTCGCTGACCGCTCGCACGCAGGCCGCCAGGCTCCGCACGGAAAACCCGCCACTACAAGTTACAGTTAGTGTGTTGCTGGCGACGAGATCGCCGCTGGGATCCCTGGAAGAAACCACGACCACGGGAATATCCCGGATCTCTGGATCCTGATTCTTTTCCTGCAACACCTGGAAACCATCCATACCCGGCATAATCAGATCGAGCAACACCACATCGGGCTGTCGTTCGCGCATCAGGTCGAGCGCGCGTTGTCCACCCATCGCCTGCAAGATGCGGTAGCCGCGCTCCGACGCGGCGACCATGCGTGCAAAGAGGCGCAAGACCTCTTGGTCGTCATCCACGAGGAGCACCGTCCGTACCTCCGGACCAAGGCCCTCCAACGTAGAGAGCAGCTTGTCACAAGAGACCGGCTTGATTAGATATTTCATCACGCCCAATTCCCGCGCCGTCTCATCCTCGCCCGGAACCCAGCAGGTGAGCGCAGGCGTGCAATAAGGCAGTTCATCCAGTTGATCGACCGGGATCGACGCCTCCCCGCCCAAGGGGGTGTTCACAACCAGCGCCTGGGCCGGTGATCGATTCAACTCGCAGACGGCCTCCTCGGCATCCCTGAAAGAGATGGCCTCAAAATCGGGCAAATGGCGGCCAAACAAGTGCTGTAGCGTCTCGCCTTTTTCCAAGAGCACCAGCCGCGGCCTCACCGTCGGCCCAGGCACCTTCGACTGCCTGGTGCGCAACCTGTATTCATACTCGTTGTACGGATTGAACCACCGCGTAGCGTCGTCAGCTTGGTTCAAGGTCGCGGGCAGAGGCTCCCCCAAAGGCAGATTGAAATAGATGGTCGTCCCCACATCGACCTCGCTCTCTAGCCACATCTTTCCCCCATGCATCTCCACAAACTGCTTGCTGATGCTCAAGCCTAGACCGCTTCCGCCGTGACGCCGCCTGATCGAGCTATCCAGTTGCTGAAACGGCTGAAAGAGCCGCTGTTGTTCCTCCGGCGCGATACCCGGGCCGGTATCGGTCACGCTGACCACGGCCTGACCCTCTTCACGTCTGGCCTCTACCACGACGCCTCCACGCTCGGTGAAGCGACCAGCGTTGCTCAGCAGATTGATCAGCACCTGCCGCATTCGGGTCACGTCACAGAAAACGGGAGCGAGATCGAGAGGTATCTCCGCCTCCAAATAAAGCCCTTTGGACTCGAAGAGCGCGCCTACAGCCTCAGAGGCCTCGTCGACAACGTCCTGTAAAGCGACCCACTCCTTGCTCAACGTCATGTGCCCCGCTTCGACCTGGCTGAGGTCAAGCACGTCGTCGACCAGCTTTGCCAGATGCTGACTGTTGCGCTGAATAGCTGCGATATCGGCCAAAAGCGCCTGTGGCAGCGTCCCGCCGTAAACCTGGGGCAACTGCATGATCATGTCGCTGAAACCTATAATCATGTTGAGCGGCGTGCGCAGCTCGTGACTTACGTTGACCACAAACTGCTCCTTCGTCCGCCGCGCCTCTTCGGCGACATGGTGCATCACCTTGAGCCGGTCGGCCAACCGGGCCAACTCTTGGTTGGCCTGGACCAAATCCCCTTGAGCCTGTTTCAACTCCACTCGCTGCTCGCGCGCGGCCTCTATTTCCCGACGCGCTTGCTCAAAGCTGAATAGCGACCACTGGGTCACGGTAAGCAGCACGTTGATCACGGCCCAGCCCAGTGCCCCGGCAATTGCACCGCCAACGAGGATGATCACACCAGATGTACTGGATGGCGATGGTGCTAACTGAGCCTGAGAAAGCCACCACAAAAGACCAAGCACCACACCTTCAGAAAGCAACCCAGCCACCCAGGTGATGGCAATCGTGGCCACAAAGGGAATCAGCATGTAGAAAAAAGCAATCTCTGGCTTCCGAAATGAATAGAGCGCCAGCGTAATGGCCGCCATCACACCCAGCACCCAAATGGACTGGGCAACCAAGAGGCGTTTGGATACGAGATGCAGGGCAACGAGCGATGGAATGACGACGGCTATCAAAGCGTATGAAAGCGCAGGTACGATGCGCCACCACTCGGTAAAGTTCGCCACCACGTACCAAATCAGGCAGATCCCGCCAGTAGCAAAAATGAGAGTGCGCAACGTAGACTTGGACAGATCGGCGGCGGCGGAGGCAAGATCAGGTTCAGCCCTCAGCGAGATACGCAATTCGTGCAACATGGAGACCTCCACATCATCCGGTCAACTTTTGTGCATATGCTACCACACAAGCACAGAACCGCAACGTTTCCAGAAATTGATCTCTAGCCAGCCTGCGCCGCCACGATCAGCGGCACAACGCCCCGACCAGCGTCGGTGACGTCGCGCAGGCGATTGATAGCGGAAATCCGCCGTTGGCGCTCGAGCATGCGCTTCCGCCGTTCGACGCCCAGATCGCGGCGTGCGGCGACCAGGTCCACATCCCAAGGGATCAGGCGGCCGGACACGAAAGCGCCGGGATCGAGCAAATCCACACGGCAGGCGGAGAGCTGAATATGTAATAGATCACCCGTCTGTAACAGCCCGATTCCACCACCCTTCAACGCCTCCGGCGTCACGTGGCCGATAGCCGCACCATAGGAAGTGCCAGAGAAGCGCCCGTCACTGATCAGCGCAGTCAGCTTGCGCAGCTCGCGGTTGGCGTTGATGTGCTGCATGGGCGTGAACATCTCCGGCATGCCGAACGCCTCTGGCCCCTGGCCGCTGATGACTACGACGATCTTTAGAAGTGTCGCTTCGACCATGCGGTCAAAGAGCGGATCGCGCGCCAACGCACGCATCTCATCGAGGAGCTCGCTGTCCTTGCTCCCGTTGTGGGCTGCCAGAGCCAACAGCAGCTCCCGCGTGAGGGTCGGGTGTCCCCTGAGCTGGTCGAGCACGTGCACGTCCAACAGGCCGGCGTTCGCCTGCTCCTCATTCCCATAGAACAGCACCACACTCACCTGATCGTCAAATTCGGCGATCTGCTCGCTGGTCATGCCGCTGACCTTTATCACCGCCGTCTCGAAAAAGTTACCTCGCAGCACGTCGGTGCCGCTAAAGGGTCGACGCGGCGCAGACAGGACAATGGGGTTCTCGGTCACGCCCGCTGCCGGCAGATTGGTCGCATCGGCCAGCCGCTGACGCCACGTCTCACCGGTGACCGTGGGCGCATCCACGTCCATAGGGATGCCCTGTTGCAACAGCTCGTAGAAGACGGTCTCCATGCCCCGGATGATCCCGGCAGAACACTGCTGAGCCATGACAAAGATGTCGCGCCCGGCGGTGAGGCTGTAGTCGAATATATCGGGCACCGGCGGGTTGCGGCGGATCTCGTCCATCGTCCACACATCGACGTCGTGGCCGGCATAGATCATGGCGGCCACCAGGTGCATCATCAGGTTGGTGGAGCCGCCGGTGGCGCTGTAGGCGCGCACCGCGTTGGCAAAGTTTTCCGCCAATATGTTACCGACGCTATCTGCTGGCCGATTGACGGTCTTGAACAGAGCGTCCACCACCCGGTTGACCCGCTCCGTATCCGGCGGCGCGGTCAGCAGCTCGACTGCCGGGTGTGTCAGGCCCAGGGCCGAGACGGCGAGACGGCTGGAGTTGCCGGTGCCGTTGAAGGCGCAGATGCCGCCCTTGCGATCACACGTATTGACGGCCAGGCGTCGCTCATAGTCCTTTTGCTCGGTTGCACTGATGATTCCAGCCTGCCGCGCTCGGGCCAGCACGCCTTGAAAGGCGGCGTTGGAGATACATTGCAGGATATACGTCGCGCATGCCTCGAGATCTGAGGCGATCTCTGGATGCTCCTGCGCTTCGGCCCGTCGTGCCACGTCGTCCAGATCGGCCAGCAGATCAGGCGGGATAGTGCCTCCGCGCAGCACGTGCGTGGGACTGAACGTGGCAAAGACGGGTGCGTCGCCCCGGCGCTGGCGCGTCCGATCCAGGTGAGCCAGGCCGGCGGCGATGCCCAGCGGCGTCTTGTCGCAGCCAGAGATGACGTATGCGCCGTGATAGGCGTGCGCCTCCATCTGGTTCACGACCATCGCTGCCACACCGTTGCGGCTCTGCAGGCTGTAGCCCATACCGATGTTGCTCTGCGCCGTGCCGTCGCAGAGCACGGGAACGCCGAAATAGAAGGGCACGCCGCCCCGCTGCCAAATGCGCAGCGCCACCCTATGCACCGTCTCCAGGTCGAGGATGTGCGCCGGGTGATCGGCCGAGCCGCCGATGATGGCGATGCGTGGAGCGTTCGTCTCCAAGCGGTCAAAGATGGCCTCCAGACTGTGACCCAAATCACCCGCGCCCAGAGCCCGCTCGGTTCGGTCCAGCAGACCGGCGACCGTGACCGGCTCGTTGGCCTTGCCCTGTACGTTGTCCCGGTATGGATTTGTGCCTTCGATAATCACTGATATAATTTCCTCACTCTTTCGAAAGTAGCTGCTACCCCCCACCTAACCTCCCACACCACGGGGGGAGGGACCGGATGCCCCCTCCCTCGGTAGGAGAGCCAAGGGACCTACACTTCGATCCCCAAGAATACCTTACATCTGCTGGGCCGAGTTGCGCAAAATGCCAATGGACTCGATCTCTATCGCCACCTCATCCCCATCGCGCAGCGCAAAATCGTCGCCCGGCACGATGCCGGCCCCGGTCAACAGCACAACACCTTGGAGAAACTCGTTGTAGCGGGCCAGAAAGCCGACCAACTCCTCCAGGGGACGATGCATCTGGCCGGTGGAGGTCGCTCCCTCGAAGATGGTATGTCCATCTCGTCCGACCGTCAGCCGCACATCCAGATTCTGCCCATCTATCGCGTCGTCGGCCAGCGTGATCACCGGGCCCAGCGCGCACGAGTGGCGATAGACCTTGGCCTGGGGCAGGTAGAGCGGATTTTCACCCTCGATGTCGCGGCTGCTGGCGTCGTCGCCCACGGTGTAGCCGACGATGTGCATATCCGGATTCACGATCAACGCCAGTTCCGGTTCCGGCACGCTCCAGCGACAGTCGCCCCGCAAGCCGATCCAATCGTTGGGGCCGACGACCTTCTCCCCCAGGGATTTGAAGAACAGCTCGGGACGTTCGGCGTCATAGACGTGCACGTAACATTCCCTCGACTTGGACTCGCGCACCCGCGCCTCCCGGCTCCAGGCATAGGTGACACCGGCGGCCCACACCTCCTGTCGGTCCACCGGCGGCAACAGGTGCGGGACGGCATTGTCCGGCGCCACGTCCAGCGCGGTGTAAGTGTAAACGGGCAGGCTAGATAGATTAACATCCTTTAGCAGCGTGTCAACCGGTTGCACAGTCGATGCCTGAAGCAATGCCATCAATGAGACAAAGGGAGATAGACCGCTGGCGGTCAAGTCATAGATGCTCCCATCCACTACCCATCCCACGCGCGCTCCTTGGTTGGGAAGGTAGAAGCGGCACAGTTGCTTGGAAACTCTCATACACTCATCCTCCTTGACATCAGTTTGGTACCCAGCGACCCCATCATACATCCCTTTCTCATCCAAGCCAAATCGCGCTAAAAGCGCACCTACTGAAACGCGCGAGTCTGTGGTATACTTGTCCAGAAAGTCCAACCCCGCGCGAACGGCGTCCATCCCACTGACTGATTCCTAAAGAGACGACCCTAGCGCGATACACAGGAGACCTATGACCACCAGCGGTATCATCGAGCAAGAATTCATGGACCTGACCCAAGACCTGGATATCAAGGCGTTTTGGGAGGAGAACGCGCTCTGCCAGGCGTTTACCACCGACAAGCCGCGTTGCGCGCTTTCCTTCTCCCCTGACGACCATTGGGCATTCGAGTTCATGCAGGTCCCTTCGACCCTGCGCTATTACCAAGACCAGGCCTATCGCAATCAGCTCCATAGACAGATCAACCAAATCACGGCCAAATACGTGGGAAAAACCTTTTTCGACGAAGACACCTGGGAGCATCAGCCTAAACGCATCGAGAATCTCTTCAGGTGCGAGTTCAGTTACACAGAGGGAGCCACGCCCTGGCTGACGCCGGCGACGGGCGATCCCAATGAGCTGGCCCGGATTCTCGACGAATCCGAGGCGATCGACCTGCACACGTGGAGCTTTCCCAAAACGTACCTGGAGGAATGGGGGCAGCGCGAGGCCGCGGGCAAGCCGCTGCCCAAGCTGGGCACGGGCAGCCGCGGCCCGGCGACGATCATGACCTCGGTGATCAAGCCGACCACGCTCTTGCTGTGGTTGTACGACCATCCCGACCTGATCGCCCGCTTCCGCGACGTGCTGGCCGAGAAAATGGTGGCGTTCAATCGAATCCTCCGCACGTTCAGCGGCAACGACCAGCCTGGATGGTGGATCACGGACGACAACAGCGCGCTGTTCAGCCCGGCGCTGTACCGCGAGTACTGCTTTCCGGTGCTGGAAAAGGTATTGAACGCGCTAGCCCCCGGAGACGCGCGCCGCTACCAGCACTCTGATAGTGCAATGGGCCACCTGCTGGACCAGCAATACGAGCTGGGCATCCGCGAGGTCAACTATGGGCCGGAGGTTGACGCCGGTCTCATCCGCGAAAAGATGCCCGCCGCTTACATCCACGGGCAGATGCCCCCTCTACTGCTGCGCAACGGCAGCCCGGAGGAGATCCGCCAGCGCGTGATCAGCGATTTCGAAAAGGCCGGCGCGACCGGCGGCTTGAACGTGACCACGGCGGGCTCGCTCGCAGCGGGCACCGGCGTGGGGCGGATGCGCTGGCTCATGTGGGTCGTGCAGAACGAATGCCGGTATTAGGTCCGGTCACCGAACTACTTCAGCACAAGCGGCAGATAGACGCGAGACACGTGCGCCACCACGTGAAACGTCAACGACAGCGTCTCGGGTCCGCCCGGCACCCCCGAATCATCGTAGACGGTGACGAGCACATCGCCCACCTCACCCACATCGGCGGCGGTGATGGCAGCAGTCAGCACGGAAGAACTGACGAAACCGGTAGGCCGGGGGTCACCATCCCAACGCACGATGCTGTTCTCCGTGAACATACCTCCATATACGGTCAGCGTGAAATCGGCCGGTTCGTCGGCGCCCCAGAAGGTAGTCGATATACTCTGCAACGTCAGTTCCGCGAAGCCATCATCGATCAGGACGATCGACTCGAAAGGCTGCAGGGTGATGCTGTCCATCACCGTGTTCTGATCCAAGTCGAGGTACTTGCGGATACCCAAGTCGATCAATTGGGCGCTCTGCGTGTCGTTGTAAAAGATGCGAGATAAGGGCGGATCGCTGGGACTAGGCGTGAACCAGTGCTCCTCGGAAGCGCCGTCCTTTCCGCTGTAGGACTGCCACGATGCGAGTGACCGATTTCCGCTGGCATGGATGTGACTCGCTTGGTAGGGGTTGAAAAAGGTGTTGTTGTCGGAAGAGCCAAGCCGGCTGGGATCATCGAGCCAAAGCGTCCTGACATGTTGCTGAAGGCCATACAGGACGTTGTCGGTGTGTGTGCTCACGGAGGATGGCGCTCCCCCCACATATACCTTGGATCCATCATATTCCCGCGCATAGCCATTGCCATACAACGTGTTCCCGGTGACGCTGCCGGTCGCGTTCTGGAACAGAATGCCGTGTACCGTCGAACTGATGACGGTGTTGCCGTCAAGGATCACGTTCTTGGCATTCGTGAGATAGAAGCCAAAACCGAACAGGTCATCGTACGTGGAGAGACAGCCATCGGTGTTCCCGATCGTATTGTCTATAATGTTCTCACGGAACGTCAGGTTGTACACGGACGACTGCGAAAAACTACCGCTATAGACACCTATGCCGCCGCAATCCCCCTTGGTGTAACAAGCATCGATGATAACATTGTGCTCGAGGGTATTGTGATGGCCAAATATCTGGAACCCCCCATAGCCGATACGCTCCAGACGATTATTGATGATGGTGTTATAACAGCCGGAATCGGCAGGCTCGTCGATCTTGATGCGAAAGCCATCGCCATCTTCGGTGCACAGCCCCTCTCCATCGGTAAAGCTGCACCCCAGCCCGGCTCTCCCCAAATTCTGGATCAACCCCACATCGCGGATGACGTTGTCGGAAAAGGTCGAGTTCCTGGAATACGTGTTGATCCCCATGCGGTTAGCCGTATCGATGACGTTGCCATCGACCGTCATGTTGTACCCCCACGCCAGCCGTCGGGTCGGCCATCCTCAGCATCCCACACCCAAGCCATCAGGTTGATGCCGATGCTGTCCACATCAGAGATGGCGTTATCCCGTAGCGTGACGTGGTGGTTCTCGTAGTGGGCGTGGTTGGTTGGCGTGGCGATGCCATGACGGAACCAGCGGCGCACGTCCAGGTTTTCGACGACCACGTAGGAAATGCCGGGGTCGTTCAGGTCCACGCCAAGCATCACCCCACCCCAACTGCGCTCGAGATCATCCCCGGTCACGAGCACAACCGAACCCTCGATCTCGTCGTCGGCAGGCGCGACGCCGGTGGTGTACACATAGACCCGCTTACTACCAGGGTCATAATACCACTCTCCCTCTTGATCGAGGGTATTCAGGTGATTGTTGATAAAGTAACCCCAACCGGTGCAGTTGCCCCAACAACCTGCCGAGGCATTCAGCGTGAGTGTCTGCCCGGATCGGCCGGCGACCTGGCGGTTCAGGATATACCAGCGCATCCCGCGAATGTGGGCCACCGCCCCGGTCCAATTGCCGGCCGGCAACTGGTTATCGGTGATGCGATCGCCGGACGGCTGCGCGTCGATGGTCGAATAGCCGCCGTCGGGCTGGTCGAGGTTGGGCCAGCGCCCCATGGGCAACCGCTCGGTGCCACGAAAGAGCTGGTTGACGCCGTGAGCGAACCAGCCCGCGTTGGCCCCGGCAGAGAGATCGGCGACGTAGATGTGGGGCGTGCCAGAGGAGGTCCACTCGGAGATCGGCTGCGCGCCGGAGAGGATGGGCTTGTTGGCACACCCGGCTGGATACGAGCCAAAGGTGATGGGGTTGCCCGCCGCTCCCGAGTCACCAATGACCAACTGTTCACTATGCCAAGTGTCGCCGCACTTGAACAACACCCGGTCACCCGGATCCAAGGCCAGCGAGTTGACCTTGGCGATCGTCTCGAACGGGTTCAACTCGGACTGACCGTCGTTATCGTCATCGCCCTCTGAGCTAGAGACGTAATAGGTCGTGTTGGCAGCCCTAGCGAGCCTCGACATTGGTGCCAGGAGCAAACCGACCAGAAGCAGTACACCGAACAATTTTCTCCACATCATCCTGATCCTCCACAAGCCCCTCCTGACATTATCGCATCACCAACGGCATATAGACGCGGGACACCGATTCGACCACGTGGAACTTCAACGGCGGCGTCTCGGTCGGGTCGCCGCCCGGATCATAGACAGTGACGGGGACGTCGGATACTGCACTCACATCGGCGGCATAGATGGTGGCGGTCAGCGTATGGCCGTTGACCAGAGCCGTGGGCCTATCGCTCCCGTCCCAGCGCACGACGCTGTTCTCCGTGAACCCGCTCCCATAGGCGGTCAGCGTGAAATCCGCCGCCTCGTCGACACCCCACATCACGGGCGACATGTGCTGCAGCGTCAGCCCAGCCTCGCCGTTATCGACGAGCACGACGGATGTGAACGGCGGCAGGGTGATGCTGCCCAGCACGTCGTTCCGATCCAGATCGAGATACTTGCGCGTGCCCAGATCGACCGTCTTGGGGATCTTGGCGTCGTTGTAAAAGACGCGCGACAGCGGCGGATCTCCCGGATTCAGGCTGAACCAGTTGGTTTCAGAATGGCTCTCCAACCCGCTGTACGCTTTCCACTCTTCAAACGTGTAGCGTGTCCAGGGGCCGTGGGCAATTTGGTCCACCTCGTAGGGATGGAAGAAGCAGTTATCGTCTGAGGATAAAAAGTTGCTCAGGCTATACGAGTATAGCGTCCACGCCCGGGCGCCGAGGCCGTACATCACGTTACCCGACATCGTCACCCGCGTCTCGCTCTTGCCCAGGCTGATATGCGCCGCATACTCGGTTCCATAGGAAGCGTTGTACACCGTGTTGTCGACGATCTGTCCGGTCGAGCGTTGATAATTGATGCCGGTGATGGTCGTGCTGATGATGGTATTGCCGCGCGCCTCCACGTTGCGGGAGCAATTGTCGACGTAAAGACCCATGCCAAAGGCGGCGCGCGAGGCGTGGCAGCCATCGACGTTGCCCGGAATGTCGACGATGATGTTGTCGAGCAGCCTCACGTTGTAGACATCGGTCGCGGATAGACTGTCGCCGCCGAACGTCCTGACGCCACCACAATCCGCCTTTGAGTAGCAAGACTGAACGATGACATTCTTCTCCAGGATCGTGTCGTGCCCGAACACATCCACGCCGTTGTAGCCGATCTTTGCAAAGCGGTTATAGCGCAGCGTGTTACCGTAGCCCGAGTCCAGGGGGTCGTAGGTCCTGATCCTGAGACCGTCGCCGTTCTCGGTACATTCGTCGCTCGCCAGCCCGCACCCCATGCCAGACCGGTTCAGATTCTCGATGAGGGCCACGTTCTCGATCTCGTTATCCTCGAACGTCGATTCGGCAAAGTAACCCGTGATTCCAAAGTGGTTGGCGCCGTCGATGACGTTATCGCTAAACGTCATGTGATGCCCGCCGCGCAGGCCCTTTCTGCCGTTTGAGGGTTGCTGCAACCAACTGCTCAGTCTGACACCGGCGGCATCCACGTCCCTAATCGTGACGTTGCGCACGGTGATGTGATGATAGATATCGGCGCTCATTCCGCCGGGTGTGCCGATGCCGTGATTGAACCAGTTCTTGAGCGCGATGTTGTCGACGACGACATAAGAGGTCGCAGAGCCATCGCTGAGCATGATGCCCCCGTGCCTCAACGTCTCCGCATCTTCCAAGACGACGGAGCCCTCGACGTTGCTCGGCACCCCGGCCGCCGAATATAAATAAACCCTCATCGCGTCGGCATCGTAATACCATTCCCCATCTCGATCGAGTGTATCAAGATGGTTATTGATAAAGTATCCCCAGCCCTCACACGTATCCCAATTCTGAATCTTACACGAAAGCCCGGCGTTGAGCGTCAAGGTATGGCCGCTGGAGCTGGTTACCTGGCGGTCGATCATCGACCAGCGAATGTTCTTGATATGGACGATGGCGCCGGTCCAATTCACGCCGGACGGCAGCTCGTTATCCAGAATCTGGCTGCTCCCAGCGCTGTGGCCATCTACGAAAGAGTAACCGCCGTCGCCTGCATCCAGGTTGGGCCAACGCCCCATGGTCAGCCGCTGGCCGCCGCGGAAAAGCTGGTTGATGCCCAGGGGAAACGTGCCCGCCAGCAGATCGGCCCGGTAGACATTGGGAGAAGTGTCCGACACCCATCCAGCGATCGGCAACGAACCGGAGAAAACCGGCTTGTCCGCACAACCCTCAGGGTAGGAACCAAAGGTGATGGGCTCAGTATCTGTACCCGAGTCGTCGATGATCAACTGCTCGGCCCGCCAGACGTCACCACACTTGAACAGCACCCGGTCGCCCGGCTCCAGGTCCAGCGAGTTGACCTTGCCAATCGTCTCGAACGGGGCCAACTCGGACAGACCGTTGTTATCATCGTCGTCGCCCTCCGAACTGGAGACGTAATACGTCGTCCCGGCAGCCCTCACCGGCCCGGATACCGGGGCGAAGAACAAGCCCATCAGCAAAACAACACAGACCCACCCTTTGTACATCTTTACAAGCCTCATTCTAAACCTCGAAGGTTCAACTAGAAAAACGACATCCAGTCAACACTCGAGCCAAATTCCTCAATCGCGCGACGTCAATGGTGGCATTGTACCTGTTCTCCAGCTTAATGGCGACGACGTTCTGTCCCATATCCAAATAGTCGATGAAGGGGGTCAGATCCAGCAGCCGCACATCGTTGCCGGGATCGTCGGTCAGGCCCGGATCCTGGATGGGAACGTAATGGCCATTGAGGTAGATCTCTTTGATGCCCGGCCCAAGGTCGGGCCCGGTGGTGGACTTGCCGTAGGCGACCAACTCGCTCAGGTTCGTGGTGGAAACGGTAAACGTCGTGCGGAAGTAGAACCGATCCCGGCCCTGTGGCAGTGAGGTGTTGACGTCGTCCGGGCCGCTCCCGGCGCCGAACTTGGCCTGGCCCACGGGCCAGCCGCCGTCGTCGAAACCGGCGAGGTACCACCCCGCCAGCGCAGTCCCTTCGAGATAACGCCAATGTGACTCGAAAGGCAGCAGGGTCAACGCCCCAGTCCCATCGGTGCCCACCTCCCTGAAGAAAACGTCATCCAGGTAAACGTCGCCTGAGGCAGGGTCGCCATCGATGTAAAACCGATGCCGCGGAGACAATGCCGTGATTTCCTCCTGCATAACAAACGTCCGGTTGGTGTAAAACCAGTCACTTTCGCCGGGACCGGTCTCGACGTGGGTGCTAAAATAGAACGGATAGTCGCCAAACGGAACGGGATCGTTGACCGGATCGTGACGGTACTTGTCGTAGGAGCTGGACCACTCGATGCGGTGCGTGCTGGACCGGTTCAGGTCGGTCTTGACAAAGGCGCCCAGGCTATAGATCTTGCCCGGCGTGACGGGCAACTGGGCGTCGATGACGCCGTATTGGTTGTGCTGTTTGATGGAAGAGTTGTCGCCCTTGGCGTCCAGGTGGATGCGCATACTGGCCGCGCCCCGATATTGCTGTGCGGCCGTCTTGGTCATGTCAGCCCAGCCGATGTCGCCCGTATACCACTTGTCCCAACCGTTATCGCCGTTCAGCTCCATACCCGAATTGCGCGCCAGATTGTTCTCCACCAGGGGCACGGCCGGAATGGGCGCAGACGGATACGCCTGCCCGCCGTGGACAGCGTCGACGCGATAGACATACAGAGTGCCGTTGTCCAGCCCGCCATCCTCGAACTGGCGGGCGCCGCTGCCCAACGAGGCCACCAGGGCAAAGCCACCCTGGCCATACACCCGGCGATAGACGTCGAATCCCGTCAATCCACTCGTCGTCTCCAGCGACCATTCCAACCAGACGCGCCGGTAGCCCCCGGTAACCTGCCCCACGATAGGCGCCTCGTGATCGTAGAGGCGCATACCGAGCGCGCCGGTGCGGGCCGCGCTGCGATACTCTGTGGCCCAGGTCACCCGGCCGGGGTCGCCGCTGCCGGTGTCATAGATCAGGATCGTGCCGTCAAGGGCACGCACGACCACGTCCAGGTCGCCATCCTGATCGACGTCGTACAGATTGGGGACATTCTTCAAACCCGAGGTGACGTCAACTGCCTGCTCCACCGAGCCATCCTGACCCAGGATGACCAGTTGGCCAGCATCGGCCAGGTTGAACGGGTTGTACACGGCTACCACGAATTCCTCCTGCCCGTCGCCGTCCACGTCGCCCACGGCCGGCGGGGAGAGAAAATTGGAGCCGAAGCTGACCGGCCAGTTTCCCCCTCTCGAGACCAACTCGATCCCGTCCCATTCCTCGTAGCACAGCTCGCCAGTGTGATGCCAGGAGACGACCTCGGGGTTGCCGCCGTCCAGATTCAGGGGGATCATCTGTGCAGCGTTGGGCCAATGGTTGGCCGTGCCCGTGGTCGGCGGGACGGTGTACCACTCCCGCCACAAGATACGGCCATAATCGTCAAAGATGACGCTGCTCGGCTGCCAGTTGGGGTCGCCGACGTTGGCCGCCTCGTACAACACCTCGACCTTGCCATCGCCGGTCAGGTCGACCGCGTTCAAGGTCGTGGGGCGCTTGTACGAACCGGACAAGAGCCGCGCGTTTTTGCCGAACTGGCCGATGAGATTGCCCGCGCCGTAAAACCCGTGCGGGTCGGTGCGGTGATAGCCCACCACCGAATCGCTGTCGGTCAGGGTAAAGACGGCGACCCCCTTGGCCGGATCGACGGTGCCCAGGGCGACGCCCGCCTCGGTCAACTGCACAAAGTGATAGACGTAATCCCGCTGGCCGGTGTGGGCGTTCAGGATGAAATTGCCGCCCGACCAGCTCTCGCCCCGTGTCCCCCACTCGCTGCCGCCCCAAACGTCGTTGATGTAGGGGTTAAAATCCTGGACCGGCTCGGGGTCGATTTTCAAGACCATTACGGTCTCGAGTTGTCCATCGCCATCGATATCGTGGACGGGCATGGCCGAGATGTTGCAGGTGAGGGTGGTTTCGGGCGGCAACTGGGTGTGTTCGGCGCCGCTGTAATAGAACTTGCCCTGAACGGTCTGATACCCGCTATCGGGCGAGCTGTAGGTGGTGCGGTCGATGGGCATCTCCCAGATCACCGAGCCATTTCGGCCATCCAGTGCAAACGCCGAATTGACGGTACCGGAATCGCCGGTGGGGTTACCGGTGGCAAAGATGATCTCATCTCGACCGTCCCCATCGATATCGTAGAGCGAGGGCGGTATATTCACCTGCCGGTTTCTGGTGCCATCGTGGGTGCTAAAGTCAAAGACCGGCGTGCCGTCGTAATCGTACACGTGGATCCCCTCGTAAGAATTCACCACGATCTCTAGCTCTGCGTCGTCGTCGACGTTCCCCACGGCGACGGTCCCGGCCATCTCCCCGCTGTCCTCCACGGTAGCAAAGGAATGAGCCAAGGTCAAGCCGGCAGGCTGGCCACGAACGGGCGCGACGACCGGCCTGCCAGATAGGAGCAGAGATGCTGCCACGATCATCGTCACACAACCCCATAACCTACGAACACCTTTAGATACTTGGTTCTCCAGCACTTGACGTACTCCCCGACTAGCCTTTCACAAGACACGATTTGGGAATCGCGTCACTGAGACGTCGCTCCATTTTGCACAAAGGGCAAAAAGACGTATGTCTTTACCGTGATCGCGTGCGTCGCGCTCACGATGGTCGTGGCGTCCTGCACAGTCAGCACCACGTCGAACGTGCCCAGATCGGTAAAGGTATGTGTAATCGTGAGCGGTGCCGGGGTCTCGACCTGACCATCGCCAAAGTCCCAGGTAACAGTGTAAGGCTCAGACAGCCCAACCACCATGCCCATCATCACCACGGTCAGAGGGGCAGCGCCGGAGGTCGGCGTAGTGCTGAAGACAACAGAAGGTTCTACTGAGTCATCCAGCAGCCAATTGAGAACACGATACATCACCGTCGCGCGATCCTGGGCGCTGTTGATGGCCTCGAAACCAAAGCCGAAGTAGACGACCCGGTAGGTGCCCGTGTCCACCCGGAGCGCCCCGTAGCCAGCGCCTAGCGCGTCGTACCTAAAGACCGTTGCGGTAGTCGAGATTGGCGCGATCTGTTCAGGCGAGTACTGGTTGTCCGCCCCATCACCGCCCGAAATGCCGATCTGCAGAGCATCCCCGATGGGATCACCTGGCATGCCATCCAAATCGAAAAAGCGGACAGTGTCCATCTCGTAGCTGGCATGCAGGTAGCCCGTATAGAAAACGGTACTACCACAGTGTACGCCCACGTTTTGCCCGGTGATGAAAAGTCTGCCACCAGCATCGAGATAGGCACTCAGAGCGGTCTGGACAGAGATGCCGTCGAGGGTACCCCAGGTCGGCAATGCCCAGATGACGGCCCCGTCGGTGTACGCTTGCAGCGTGTCCGAGACAACCGCCCCATACAGATAGGTGTCCCAGACGTCGTAAGAGACGCCAATGACGTCTAGCGCATCCTCATAGTAAGCAAGCAAGCTCCCCTCGGACTCAATCTCGCTATCCAGGACCAACAGGATATCGGCCGTCTTGGAAAAAGGCGCGGTGGTGAATCGGGCCGCGTTGTCGTAGTCACTCACGTTATCCAGCTCATCCTCGGCGACGAAATCGACCTTGTACGTCCGGGGGATGCCATCGGTGACCCACACACCGCGAAAAGTCCCGCCGCCACCCCCACCTCCGCCTCCCTCAACGCCGTATCCTGGAACTTGGGAGAGAGGGACCGTCGCACGCACCGTCTCATCGGGACTCTCGATGACGGCCTGCACCGATCGTATCCCGCTGCCCTCCTCCAGGTAGGCCGTGATCGTCACCGGCTGCCCGGCCACGACGTACCTGGGCGACACACTGGCATAATGCAAGTACGGCCCGACGTTATCGATGACGGCGATCTCGAAACGATCGCTCCAGTGATTGCCCGATTCGTCATAGATATCGATATCCAAGACGGCCACGTGGCCGTGCGGGCAACCACTGCTCACCCGAAAGGCCAAGGCATCATCGCCGCTGGTGGCCGTGGCTCCGGCGTCGATGTCGCCAAAGCTCAGCGGCCCCATCAGGCTCAACCACACATACGCGTCATCGGTCGAAACCGTCGCCGTCACGCCGGTAGCTCCCACAACGCCCACGTTCTCCAGCGTGATCGCGCCCTCGATGTATTCCCCGGGGTTGATCACGCCGTTTTCGAACCGATCCTCGGAACTGATGGTAAAATCATCGAACCGAACGTAAGGCACGTCCCTTGACGTGAAGCTCCCAACGTTATCACGATCACACCCATTGCCTAATACATCCACAGCAGCGACGTCGATCACGTAATCCCGCTTGTCCCCAAGCGTCGTCCAGACCGCGCTGCCGTACACGCCGTCGCCGGCAGCGCCATCGCCGTGCGCTCCATCATCGTAGAGGGGCAGATTGGCCAGCACGGTCTCGTCAGGAGACTCGACCTCTGTGGCCACCGAGGCCACGCCATCCTCGTCGGTGACCCGGGCGGTGATGGCCACTGCCTCGCCGGGCACCACGTACCACGGATCCGCCTGCACATCCCGCACAAACGGCGGGAGATTGGGAGTCTCCGCATACACCCCGGTAAAGTGCAGGTCGTGCTGAAAGATCGGCCAATCCACGTCCTCATCGTCATATGCAGCAGCCAGGTCAAAGACAAACACGTGCTCCTCAGCCCCGATCGCCACCTCCACGTCGCCGTCCCGATCCAGGTCGGTCACGACAGGCGAGGCCAACCGCTCGTGGTAAGCGCCCGAGCCATCGAAGGCGGGCACAAAGCGCGGCCAACCCGAGATCTCACCGCCATCACCTCCCCAAGCATAGATGTGAGCATCCCCGTCCCCCGCGCCGACGACCACATCAATCTGCCCGTCGCCGGTGATATCCCCTAGGACCGGCGACGAGTTGGTGTGCCCCCCGTCCACAGGCACCGGCCAGCCGAAGACAGGCGTTCCATCATCGTGCCAGGCGTAGACCTGATCGGAGCCGACGACGATCTCCAGGTCGCCATCGCCATCCAGGTCGCCCAGCGCAGGCGATGACTGGACCTCACCGCCGATCGACTGCGGCCAGACCGAGACCGGGGTACCATCGTGATGCCAGGCATAGACCGCCTCGCCCGCCGCCAGCACGATCTCCATATCTCCATTGTCGTCGATGTCGCCCACGGCCGGGGACCCAACCACGTCTGCCGCGATGGCCGCCACCGTGATGGGCCAGCCGGCCAACGCCGTGCCATCGTGATGCCAGGCATAAACCGCCCCTTGGCGAGCAACCACAACCTCCAGATCGCCGTCGCCATCCAGATCACCCAGCGCCGGGGAGACGTAGATATCCCCCCCGGCTTCCTTGGGCCAGCCGGGTACGGGGGAGCCATCATAATGCCAGGCATATACGTAGCCGTCGAGAGCGGCGACCACGACCTCCAGGACGCCATCCCGATCCAGATCGGCCACCGAGGGCGCGCCGAACACCTCCCCTCCCACCAACCGGGGCCAGCCCGACACCTCCTGACCATCGTGATGCCAGGCATAGACCTTCTGTCCGTACGCGCCCACCAACACCTCCAGGTCACCATCGCGGTCCAGGTCGGCCAGCGTAGGGGCAGATACCCAGCTACCGGACGCGTAGCGCGACCAGCCCGACATGGTCTGGCCATCGTGATGCCAGGCGTAGACATAGCTCCCGCTGTAGCCGTACTTGCTCATCGTCGCCACCAACTCCATGTCACCATTGCCATCGAGATCGCCCACGGCCACGGTGGGCGCCACCAGGCGATAGGACACCGTCTTAGGCCACCCCGCCTGCCAGGCCGGGTCGATGTACACCGTCACCTGCTCGGAACCACCGTGCACCGTGCCGTGACGGGTCAAGCGGATCGTGTAATCATCCGCGTCGACAATGGATGCCATGTCCCACACCGCCAGTACACTGCCGGTTACGGGAGAGGTCGAGGTCATGATCACCGTCCAACTGCTGGGACTGGTTCCCCGCCCATAGGCTACCTCGTAATCCAGGAAATCGGTGCCCAGGGCGCTCCCGGCAATGGCCAGGGGCTCATGCTTATTGACCAGTGCCCCTTCTTCCGGACTGGTGAGGGTGAGATTGTCCACAGTAAGAATGTGCTTGTGCGAGCTGGTGTGGCCCACGCCACCCGCGACCCGCAGGCGCAGTGTATACGTGCCATCGGAGAGCAGCGTCGTGTCCCACACCCCCAGCACGCCGTCCGTCACCGGCACCGTCCCCGTGACGCCGATCTGCGTCCACACACTGGGATTGCTGCCAGAGCCATACTCCAGGACGTAGTGATCAAAGGTTGCCCCAGGCGCATCTCCGGCCCGGGCAGTGCCGGCGACGTCGACGCTGTGCTCGATCGTCTTGCCGCCCAAGGGCGACGAGATGTTGGCCATCGGCTCGATCAGCTCGGTCTCCACCGCGGTCTCGGGATCGCCCAACAGCGTCAGGGTCAACAGGCTCCAACGGTGGCCGGGATAGTAGTCCTCCTTGGCCAACTGGAGGGCCTTGCCGATGTTGTGATACCCGGTGTTGACCACGTAATCGAAGAACAACCGGTCGAGCTGGTTGCCCGGACCGTGGGTAGAGCCCGGCGAGTACCACCCGTAACGCACGTTGCCGATGTAGGCAAACGCACCGTGCTCCGTGAACACGTAATATTCGGCGACCGCCTCATCGCCACTGCCGTCAAACTGGGCCGTGTTGCACCCCAGATTGTAGAATAGGAATGGCTCGTCGTTCGTCAGCCCACTTATCTGGGGACGGTTCAGAGGGCAGCAGGACCAACTCCCGTGGCCATCAAAGTTGACCAGGTGCACACCCGCGTTCATCTCGTCGATGACCTTGCTGGTGCTGTACGTGCCATCCCGGTCGTACAGCGTCGTCACGTTGTACTGCGGCACCAGGTTGGAGACCAGGTCCTTGCTGTTGCCGCCCCACGTAGAGTCGTCCAGCTTACGGCCCAGCCACAGCGCCCGGTCGAGATAATCGGCGGTGGGGTCCTGCTCGTAGCGCAGCGTCTTTTCGATCGCGTACGCCGCCTCACCGGCCGTTTCCACCGGCATGCGGCCCACGTACACCTCGGCAAAAAAGTCGACCTCCTCGCCGGCAGTCCCATCCCCATTCGGCTCGCCATAGTTGCCATCGCCATCGGTATCCCAATCCCCATCCAGCCCGGCGTAGTACATGTCGACGGGCATCACCTCCGTGTAACTGCCAGAGTGTACCTCGACCAACCGAATGGGAATGACCTCAGTATCACCCCCCAATACGACATATTGCAGGGGATTCGCGGTCGAGGACCATGTGGTATACGCATCGATGATAAAATTGCGCACCTTTTCCGCATCGTCATCGCCGGCATATTCGGCATAGATATCGTCCGTCGCATAGACACGCGCAGCCAGCCCTTTGGACACCTTCCAATCGACCAGGGATTGGAACGTGCTGCTCAAGGCCTGGCTGGTGATCACGATATAGTCGCAGGGATCGCTCGGAGATACAAGTGAGGACGATGCGGTGGGCTGTTGATCGGGGACGGCAGCGGAATAGGAATCGAGTTCCTGCACGTTATCGACCAGAACCCGCACGCGAGCCTCTCCGATGGGAGCGACCACAGCCGCCAGCACTCCCTTGTCCAAACCTACCCCGGTCTCGACGTTGACGGTGAGCAACGGATAATAGGTCAGCTCACCCGTCTGGGGTGCATACTGCACGGGGTACAGTTTCAGCAGCAGGATGGCGTACCCGGCCAGCTTTTGCACGGACAAACGCGTGTAGAACGTGCCCGGGAACACCCCGGCGGCCCCATAGATCGCCGGGTCCGGGGGCGTCGCTTCTCCCGGCGCAGCGGATGCGGGCACCCACTCCTGGCCCGGTTCGATGTGATACGAACCCGCCAACGCCACGCCTTCACCGGCGACCACCTCCACGTCCGCGACCTGTACGCCATACGGCAGCAGGATGCGGGCCATCCGGAAGGGCAGCACCGGCTCGCCGGGGTCGCCATAACTCGGCAGATCGGGCATCGTCACTCGGTCGTAGGCAGCCACGCGCTCCACAATAGGGGGCTGGAACGTGTATGGCACGGAAATGACGTCCGCGGCCAGACTCGCCTTTGTAGACCCCTCCTGAGCAGAGCTCGGCGTCCCACCGCTGCCCATCAACAAGGCAAAAATAAGACCCAGAGAAAGCATCTTCGTTTTCACAGTCACCCTCCTGATAAATTTGATGCGAGTCATCTCCATCTCCACATTCCTGAACAGACCCCAAAGGTCTTTCGCCGCCCAAGCTATCCACTAACATCGATACAGATTATCGCACGTCGTTGATACGTGCTTGTGACAGGGATGCTACGGACTCGTCATAGTGTGTGTCTAATCTGTAACGCGATTATGCTTGTGAGCGCTCGCTATGGAAAACGCGGCTACAGCCTCGTCAAAATTACGGCTGCGTCTGCCCCGAATCCGGGTCGACCATCAGCGACGACACATCCACGGCCTCGAAATCATGACCGTGTACCTGCCCCAACTCGCGCAGCACGTCGTTATCCCAGCGCTCGTCGGGCACGCCGGAGATGAACCAACTACTGCCGTTATCGGCCAGGATGATGCCATAGGTCTTCATCGCCTGCAGGATCACCTGCATATCGGGCGAGAAGCCCGAGATATCGAAATCGGATTTTAGCCGAAATCGTTGCCCCATGGGCGGATAACTCGAGCAGGGCAGACTGGAGGCCTCATGCCGGGCTGGCCAGACGTATCCATCAAAGGTACTGTTGGCCGTAAACCGGATGGCGTGGCGGATCTCTCCAGAAGCCACCTCATCGTAGCGCATCAGGCCGGGCAGGATGGGCAGCCCCGCCGCATCGGCCGAGGTCCAGGTATCGGGACGCAGCGCGTAGGCATTTAGATCAAAGATCGCGCCTGAACCGGCATGCCAGCCGTCCGATTCCAGATGCGCGGCAAACAACTCGTACAGCACGCAGTCATCCCGATCCACGATCAAGATGTGACGGTCGCCGTTGCCATCGGGATCGCCCTCGATAGGTGGATTAGGCGGGATGGGATACGGGCCAGGATCGCTTTCACCAGCATAGGTAAAGGATACATTCATCCCCGGCTGGGTGCCGGGTACGGTGGTAAAGGGAATGCCAATGGGAAAGCCGTTCCAGGTGCCGGAGCCAAAGTCGGGATGCAGATCCGTGTTAGCCCCGATGGCGTTGATGTAGACCGACGATCTGGCATCCACGGGCAGGTCGTCGATGGGCGTGTTCCAAATATGATCGGCCGGGAAGATGTTGCAGCCCGCGATCTGCGGCGGCGCGCCGCTCCAGCTTCTCAGCACCAGCGGCAGATAGACGCGCGTCTCGGTCAGCGTGGTGAACTGCCACACCGGGCCGACCGTCTCGCTGATGCCATCGGTGGCCGTGATCTGCCAGTAGTACAACGTCTCAGGGTCCAGGCTGGGGGCGTACTGCGCCTGGGCCGTCGTCGCGACCGGGGGCGGCGGGCTACCCGTGCCAAACGCGACGGTGTAGGTCACCGGGTCGCCGTCGGGATCGCCGCCCTGCCAACTTAGGACCTGGGACGTGGACACCTCGACGGCATTGTGCGCCGGGTCGGGGGCAGAGGGCATGGCGGGCGCCCCGTTATCCCCGACGCGCAGGTTCACGCCGAGGGTGCGGGTGACCCCGTCCCCCGTGCCGGTGATAGGAATCGTGTACGACACGACAGGCGACAATGGCCCGGTGTGCGTATCGGTGATGGTCAGCGTAGCTTGCCCGGGCGGATCGACCAAGCTAGGGCTCACGCTCACCACCAGATCGGGGGAGGGACTGACCACAGCCAAGTCGACCGTAGCGGTGAAATCGACCGAGGGCTGCAGGGAAAGCGTGTACGTGGCGACCTGGCGGGGCAGGATGCGGCGCGAAGCCGGCTCGACCGTCATGCTAAACGAAGCACCCGCGTACTCGTATGCGCCGGCATCGTGTGTTGTCCCCATCGGGCGGGGGTTGCCTTCTAGGTCATCGGTCACGTCGCCCAGCAGGATGCCACGATCGATGGCCGGGCTACCAGGCTTGAGGTGGTAATCGTCGCCAGGCAGGTCCACGAAAAGCTCGGCAGGCATGGTGGTAGTGATTGAGTGCAGATCGAACCCGAAATCCTGCCGCCACTCAGCCAAAGTGATGGTGTGTCCATCATCCGTCCCACTGAAACGATCCATGACCACGTTGTAATCACTCTGGAACCCCACCTGGGCAGTCGGCGCGACAAAGAGGACGCCACGCCAAGGGTGATAGTTATAAAGAATGTTGTTGAACACCTGGTTGTGGCTGTTGGGGGTCCCGGAATAGGCCTCTGGAATGTTGATCGCCCAGCGGCCGTCGGCGGCCATCAGGATCGTGTTGTTCAGCACCCGGTTGTTCTGCGAACCGACCTCGTGGCTCTGGTAGATCGAGATGCCACTGGCATGATTGTCGTAGAGCAGGTTGTTGCGGACGATCGAATCGGAGACGCTGGCCATGTTGATGCCGGAACCGCCGCCGGTGCCGTTATCGTAGATGACGTTATCCTCCACCAGCGCGTACGAGATAATGCCATCCCCGCCCATGCTGGGATCGCCGTTCATGTGGAGGCCGTTGGCGTAATTGTCATGGATGTGGTTGCCACGGATAATGGGATAATCGCTCGAGTTGCTGATATAGATGCCGTGCTCCTCGACCGCCCCGTAAGATTCGCAGTTCTCGATCGTCGTATAGTCGCTGAAACCGGTAAAGATACCCCGATTGGTATTGTTCGCAAATGTGCAGTTACGTACCGTGACGTGATCAGACTCGGCGATGAACACCCCATCGTCACCAGAGTTCTGGATGGTCAGCCCATCCAAGAGGATGTATTCCACCTCTGTGATCACAAAGGCATCATTCCACGGATTGCCCGCGCTGCCATTGATGATCACTGTTCCGCCGTCGGCGCGGAACGTGATCGGCTCGGTCTCTGTACCGGTTGTCTCCACAGTGATGCCGCCGGCGTAGGTGCCCGGGTCGATCAATACCGTGTCGCCAGCCGACACCAGATCGGCCGCATATTGGATAGTCCGGCAGGGCGCAGCGACCGTCCCGCACCCCGGCCCATCGGTGCCGGTCGTAGCGACGTAGTAGGTCTCTCCCTGTACAGAACGAGCGCCGACGTCGACGAATTGACTGATCGTCAAGACGAGCAACAGGCTAATCGAAAGTAAAAGACGCCATGCTGGAAAATGCCGAGACATCATAATGACCTCCTTCAATCTATATACACGACTCACTCTTCCTGACGAGTGTCTCTGCCGTCTACTGTCTCAATGTTCCACGCACCGTCCACGGTGCGTTGCGCTAGATTCAAGTCAATAGAATCAACATCCTGAGTATCGGTAAACGCCTGCGTGGCCTGGGCATAGAGGATAATGGGCGAACCGGCCTCGTCGAGAGCCAAGGAGACATCCCCCAAGGCGTTGGTATCGACCGTCTCTGCCGACCACGCCTCATCCTCCGGACCGCCATGAGTATATCTGACCCTGTAGGTTTCCGAGCTTAGATAGACCACGTGCCCGCCTCCAGCGTCATCCAGAGCAAAATCAAGTGAGGAAACACCGACAAGGGCATCGGCTATCTTCACTGCATCCCAAGTCGCACCCTCATCCTGCGAAACCGCATAATACATATTATCTCCCCGGCCCCCTACAAAAACGAGGTGCAGCACATCATCCTGGTCGATCTCCAGGCTGACCGGACCGCCTCCCGAGTAAGGGGACTGCGGTGGCCCTATCGTTCCATCCCCAGCCTCGACCTGGACATACCCCATTGAATTCAAAAAGCGAGATTGCGTACTAAAGACCACGTGCGCTTTGCCGGTTGAATCGACGGCAACGTCCGACCATCGACCATATTGCATTTCGATATCGCGCGTGTGGGGCGTTCCTCCCGTCGACTGGTAAGAATAGTACATTCGGGTTTGGTCGTTGAAAAAAGCAGGGTTCCCAGGCCCGGAATCAGAATGGCTAAGGTGCATCGCACCATCGGCGTCGAAGGCAACGCCACCCACGTAGTCATAAAAATCAAAAAGCTCCTCGCCGCGCCAAGTAGCGTCGTCCTCAAGCCAGCCATGGGAGACGCCCCCAAAGTGCTCGTAGAACGCATGCCACACACCGTCGGGCCCTTGCGCCAGGACACAGACCGATGTAGATCTATTCTCCAGAAACTCGGTTTGCCAGGTGCCGTCTGCGGCGCGGTAGGCGTGGCAGGCACCGGATCGGTCCCCCCCCATCAACGACCCTTGCGCTTGAAATGAGTACAGGAGGTGAATCGCACCATCCTGTCCCACGGCGATATCGTTCGCCCTTCCTGCCTGGACCGACGTGTATGTATTTGGGCCTGCGAGGGGACAACAGACACAACATAGACTGATCACAAGCAATGGAACAGTAATCCCCAATAAACGACTGTTCATCTCTTTCCCCCTTTCTATCTAGTCACTCGCTGGCTGCAGAGTGTCCACGCCGGCTACGGTCTCGATGGTCCACGTGCCATCTGCAATGCGATACGCTAGGTTCAAGTCGATGAAATCGATCTCAAAGGTAGAGGTAAACGCCTGCGTGGCCTGGGCGTAGAGGATAAAGGGCGAACCGGTCTCGTCGAGAGCCAGGGAGACGTCCCCCACGGCATTGGTATCGACCGTCTCTACCGACCACGCCTCATCCTCCAGCCCGCTGTGGGCGTACTTGACCTCGTGGGTTCCCGAGACCAGATAGGCCACGTGTCCACCCCCAGCGTCATCCACGGCAAAATCTTGCGAGGACGCACCGCCGGGAACCTCGTCTATCTTCACTGTGTTCCAAGTCACCCCTTCATCTTGGGAGACCGCACGTTGCAGTATGTCCTCTTCCTGGGTCCCTTCAAAGACAAGGTGCAGCACGTCGTTCCGATCGATATCCAGGCTAATCGGATGGGTCACCTGTGGATGCAAGGAAAGGAACTGCGGTGGCCCTATATTGCCATCGCCGGCTTCGATCTGAACGTAACCAATCCCAGACCTGCGAAGCAACGCATACAAACCAAAGACCACGTGCGCCTTGCCGGTCGAATCGATGGCGACGTCCGACCAACCGCCATGGCTATGCCCTTCGAAACCGGGCACCTCGACCTCGCGCGTGTGCAACCTCCCTCCTACCGGCTGATAAGAATAGTCCAAGCGTAGTTTGTTGGAAAGAAAGTCGTTGAGATCAGAGACCTGCGGAACTGTACAATGCGCATGGCTCACGTGCATCGCCCCATCGGCGTCGAAGGCCACGCCCCCCACCGTTCTAATAGTATCTGGGAGAAGCATATTCTTCTCCCAACCACCACCGGCCTCGCTCCAGGCGTGATAAAAATCTCCCCCATACCCGTAAAAGGTATGCCACGTGCCATCGGGCCCCTGCGCCAGGACGGCCGCCCCCCATACACCGGCCGACTCGTCGCTCTCCAATACCTCGGTCTGCCAGCTACCGTCCGCTGCGCGGTAGGCGTGGTAGATACCGTATAGTGATCTAGATCTCACCTCCGCTAACATCCGAAGCGAATACAGAACGTGAACCGTGCCATCCAGTCCCACGACGATGTCGTTGCTTTCCCCTGCCTCGACCGACTCGTACACAGGCGTGCCCAGCTGGAGACAGGTACAGGACAGGCTGATTACAAGCAATGGTACGATGATCTTTGCCAAACGGCTGTTCATCTCTTTACCTTTCCACCAATGGCAAGAACATGTCCCGGTGCGGGCAGAACACCACATTCGACAAGCCTGACCAAGTACCTTCTTCCAGGTACGAACGCAGCCCAAAAAACGCCGTCTCCCCTTCGTTGTAGGGCAATGTGACCGTGTACACAACAGTGCTAACCGGCAACGAATCGGTGAGCGTCTGGACAGCGTTCAAGTCGCCCGCGGTAAAGTAGGTGCCAGAGTAGTACAGGGTGGATGTGACCGTCCCGACCAGCGGGGTCCAGGTGAGGGTAGCTGTCAGCGTATCGCTGCCGATCACACACTGGGGCCGGTGCAACGTGGGCGCAGCAGGCGCCGGCGCGACCTGGAAAACGTGGATCAGCGGATCCTCCTGGAGGTGTTCGTAGATGTAAATCAGGCCGCGGGCGCGGTCGTAGGCCACGCCGCGCAGAACGGGCCGCTCGGAGAAAAAGTATTCACTCACGTCGAGCATGGCATACGGCTGCGGCTCGTGCGCCGCCTTGCTTCCGGTGGCAACCGCCGCCAGGTCGGCCGGGTCGTAGAACAGGAACACGGGCCAATACAGCGAAGAGGTATACCCGCCGGCGTATGTTACCTCACCGGCGGTCTTGCCGCCGACCAACATCACGGCCGCCTTGCCACCCTGGGTGATCCACGCCCCGCCGTGGAACTGGTCTATCACCTCGCGCCCGTCCTGGGTGTTGACGCCCGTCACCTGCCCGTATTCCACCAGCGTCGTGTAGCTCAACTCGGCCTCGAAGGGCGGCGGTTCGCCGTCCAACCAGGGGCCAATGGCGAACATGGCGGTGCCAAAGCCGTTGTAGGCCCCGCTGCGGGTGCCACCGGTGAGCAACATCCTGCCGCCGGTGTACTGGTCGGCCCAGACCTGGGGAATATCGAACAGGTAAAAGACCGTGCTGTAATAGGGCGGATGGCCGTCTTTGTCGCCCACGTACCACCAACCCTGGGTCTGGGGATCGTCCAGCGTCAGCTCGCTGGCGGTGTGCGAAGGGATTTTTTCCCACTGATAGTTACTGCCCCAGATGGTGTACAGTTTGTCGCTGGTCTGGCTGCCCTGCCGGGGCAGATAGGCCATGCCACCGATGGGCATAGACAGGTCGTTACCGAGCGTATACACCTGGGTGAACGGCTGCAGGGTGGTGGCAGTGTTCAAATCATCCCTGTCTTTGTCGGGAGAGATCACGGGTCCCGGGATGCTGATCTCTGACACGGCCCAATCGTAGACGTGCCCGCGCCCAAACAGCGAGCCGGGGTAGCCATCGGCGGGGCCGCCAGGGTCTCCCAGCGGGCAGTAGGCCAAGCCGTAGCCACCGTATCCCCAGAGACCGTATTCCAGGTCCCCAGAACGGCCGGGAAGCTCAAAGGCCCCCTTGTAAACAATATCGCGGAATGGATCGATCAAGGTATCGTCGTCTTGGAAAGACCGGGTAGTGACCGTCACCGCAGGCGAGTGCGCGCTCTCGTTGCCGTGCTCGTCCAACGCGGTCACGTCGAAGGAATAGGTCGTCGCAGGCGTGAGCAAACAGGCGGTGTAAATGTTGGTCTGGTAGCCGGGCGGGGTGTAGTAGGTCTCTTTAGAGACGCCGGTCACGAAATCGCGCTGGTCGTAGATGCGGTATTGGACGACCTCCACGTCATCGGTGGAGTGCTCCCAATGCAAGCGCACCTTGGAATCCGAAAGGACGGTGGCCTGCAGGTTTTGCGGCGTGGTGGGAGGCGTGAAATCGTCGAGCGCTTCGGGCGAACAGTCGGATCTGTTACACTCGATGTACCCCTGGCCCGAATTGACACTTAGATCGATCTCCACGCGGTCGGAGGGGGTGGTGAGCGTATCATCGTGGCGGCGACATTCGGCACCGCCATCCTGGGGCGCGGGATTGTTGCACACCCGGATTAGCTGCCGGGTGCCCGGGCCCTCTTCATCCCGGCAGCCCTTGGTGCAGGGCGTCCAGTACCAGTAACTCCAGCCGCCATCCACTGGCGCTGCGTCGAGTGATCGTTCTGCTGGAGTAGAGAGCGAAGCAACCGACCGCGATAGAACCAAGTTGATCAGCAAGAGCCCAGCGAGTACGAGCCAGCTAAAATGTTCGCTCATCTGTCCCTCCTGGATTTCCGGTGATCGAAATACCGTTTCAGGCACAGTGCATCGTCCACGGGTCGGGTAGCAAACCCGACCTACGAACACATCCCACTCATTGCAGCTACCGCGAAACCAGCGGCAGATAAACGCGCGTGCCACCGACGAGCACAGCGACGTCGGTCGTTCGTACGAATCCCCCGCCGGTGCCGGTGATGGGGATCGTGTGCCATGTCCCCTGGCCTGTAGAAGACCCATCGTGGGTGATAGTGAGCGTGACGACCTCGCTGAGGGCGACGACGTCCGAGCTGAGCGTGCAGGAAAGGCCCGGTGGCGGCCCGGCCAGAGTCAGTGTAACGGTGTGCGGCAGGTCAGGTGGGTAGAGGCTCAGCGCGTACTGAGCCGTACCGCCAGGCTCGATGGCCTGAGCAGTGGGCACAGGGACCACGGTAAACCCAGCCTCGTACCGGCCGATGTCGGGAGCCGTGCCCCAAGTGGCGTCGTCCACGCCGAAAAAGTCCAGCAGCGCCATCAGCGAGGCAGGCAACTGGGCTGTACCCCTATCGATAGCGTTAGCACTGGTCGAAGTAAGGTGAAAATCGGGCCAGGAGCCGTCGTGTAGATCGCGGTCAGTGGAATCGTAATCCCAAAAGGCCGGATCGCCGGCCACGCCGTGATCCTCCCAGGGGGTGTTGGCCTGAACCTCGGCCAGCGTCTGCTGCGGCTCCCACGAGCCGCTCTCGCGGACGATCATCGGACCGGCGCCCCAGAACCCGCCCCAGCCGTTGAGGTGGTACAGGTTGTGGTCGATGGTCATGTTCGCGTATCGGCCCTCAGCGTAGCCGACTGTCAGACCAGCCGCCTCGTTGTCGATGGCGATGTTGTTGATCACGCGCGTATCGACGCTGCCGTGGGTATCGTAGCCGGAGCCGAGGATAAACCCGTAGAACGAATTGGCCGCCACGTTGTTGATATAGATCATCGGCCCATCGCGCCACACCCCGGAGAACATGTACCCTGTGTACGCGTTGTTGTAGGCCACGTTGCGGTAGGCGCTGATGCCGCTGGCGTGATCGACGTACAGGCCAAAGCCGCCCATCCCGCGCACCGGGCTGCCCGTGCCGGTCGGCCAGCGCCCGCGCTTCTCGGAGATGTAGGTCCAGCCAAAGCTATCGCGGAACACGTTGCCCGTAATCAACACGTCACGAAAAACGTGACCGTCGGGCGCAGATCCCCAGAACTTGGCTGCTCCGCAATCGGTGGTGAGCTGGCAGGCCCTTTCAAAGACATTGTCCTTGATCAGGATCTCGCCCGTCTTGATCTCATCAGGTGAGAAACCATATGTCTCGGGTGACTGGATGACCGACTTGGAGAACTGCACACCGTTGTGGGCCACATGGTGCACGTGATTCCCCTCAAAGCGCAGTTGGTTGGCGTGGGTGAACGACATGCCGACGGCGTTGTCGCCATCGGTGCGAAAGCCCAGGTGGTGCATCTCGTTATTGCGGATGACGGTATTGAGCACACCGGAGCGAGTGAAGGAATCGGCGGCCGCGCCGTCCTCCCACCAATCGATCAGGCGGATGGCGCCGGTATCCATGTAGGCAATCTCTGAATCCTCCAAGGTGAAACCGTCGATGACGTTGGCAGGCGGCGAGGTGGCACGCACCGACTGCTCGACGAGAACGCCCCGGTTAGCATAGCGCAGGGTGACGTTGCGCACCGTGTCGCCGTAGGCCTTGTGGGTGGTCCAGTTGTTCACATAGACCGCGCTATCGTTAAGCATCTCGATAGCAAGCCCATCGACCGTGACGTAGGAGCGATTCTGCAAACTGAATCCGTGATCGCGCCGTGAGATCTCGATATGCTGCAAAGCCGGATCGCCCGGCGCGGGCGGCCACAGGTAGAGACGCCCCATGCCCTCGTCGTACCACCACTCGCCAGGGGTATCGAGCAAGCGCGGCTTGTTCTCGACGTAATATTTGCTGCCCCACCCCAGGCCAGGCTTACCGGAGCCACCATCGTGCTCGCAGAGCCGATCCACGGTGATGCGCCCGTCACTGACGTCGTGCGCGGTGATGGTGCGCCGGTAGACGTAATGGCCCTGTAGCGTGTCGATGGCCACCAGCGTCCCGCCAGTCAGGTTGCCCAGGGTGGTCAGATTGCCCAACTCGACGCCCGCAGGCTCGGTGTCGCTCGTCCGGTCCGTGAGTTGGGTCATGGAGCGCGAGTCGAGGTCGCAGTCGCTGTTGTCTCCCGGCTCGGGGGTGCACCCAGCTACGGACGATCCCCCGTCGGCCGCCCACCAGAACTCGTGGTGCTTCCATTCGGTGGTGACCTGCCAGTCCGGCTCGCGGGCCAGGGGCAAGCGTGCCAAGACCTCGGAGGTCTTGACGACAAAGCGCGGCGTGCCGTCCAGGTCCCAGGCAGACAGATCGGCGTAGTAGGTGTTGGAGTATACGCCCATTGGCAGGCCGATGGGATCGCTCGTCAGTTGCGTCCAGGTAAGAACCGAGGATGGCTCCGAGCCGCGGATGACGGCCGTCCCGGGGCCGTTCTCGGCCACGTAACGCGTTGGTTCTGCGGCGCTGCCACTCATCGCCGGGTGCACCGTCTCACGGTAGACACCGGGCAGAATGTGGACCGTCGTGCCCGGCCCGGCCAGGTCAGCGGCCCGCTGGATGGTGGCAAAGGCGGTGCCGGGCGTCAGGCCGTCATCATCGTCGCTGCCGTTCTCGGCATCCACCCACAGATCTTCCACGCGCGGCACTTGGAACGCCACGTCGTCGAACAGCACCGCACCGGAAGGTACGGTGCTGCCGTTTTCGTTCACCTTGCCCACCTCGATCACGTCGCCATAAGGGTCGTCGTGAATCACGCCGGTCGAAACGTAGCGCACGGACACGTCGTCGACCCAGGCGCCCACCCACGAATCGATCTCGTAGCCGAGCGTGATCTTTTGCCATCCGCTGGCCAGGTCGAACTGACCTTCCTGGTAGTCGTTGTAGTTATAGCCGCTTGCGTTGGGCCAGGCGATAAAGCCCTTGTAGCCCTGACCGGGCGGCTTGCGCACGTACAGTCCCACCAGCGGCGGCCACCAATCGTTGGCGGAGCTTCTGACCTGGGCGATGCACAACGAACTCCCCGCCGGCCAGTAGTTGGGCGTCGGTTCGGGAATGGCAACGTTGTTGGGATTGAACCAGAAGGTGAGATAACCCTCCTCGGCCCTGGCAACGCCGGTCTGGCGGAGATCGTTGACACTCTGTCCAACAGGGACCGACAGCCCAGTGGAGCCGCCATACCCACCGCCGGGCAGCAGGCTCGCGCTCTGTGCCCCTCCCGCGTCCCAGGCGTCCAGCGCGCCACTCTCAAAGTCGTCGGCGACGACGTCCCACGTCACCGGGATGACGGGCTGTGCCAGCGCCGGAGGCGCCAAGAGGACGCCCACCAGTAAAAGGGCAATGACCAGGTATCGAAAACCACTCTCCATTTCTTTCACCTTCCACAGTCTCCCGTCTCGGAAACGCGCGAGCCGTGCGGAGCACGGACGAAATCGCGCAGCACCAGCGGCAACCACAGCAGCCTATCCGTCGGCATCACGCGCACCGTGTCGCTCACGACCACCGTGGTATCCGACATGGCTTTGACGGTCACCGTGTACCACTGGTAATTATACACGTGATCGGTAAGTGTATAAACACGGGTCGCACTGACGGGATCGGTGGCAGTGAACGGCGCGGTGACGGCCGTGGTGTAGTAATCAATGTGCCAGGTGGCCGCTGCGGGCAGTTCGGCGTTGACGCGCCAATCCAAATGGATCACCCGATCTCTGCCTGAGCCCCGCAAGTCGAGCGCGAGGACGTCCCACGTCAACACGGTCACCGAATGAGCGGGCAGGTCCAGTTCGTAAGAATTGCCGAAACCGTCGATCTCCTGCGTCTGGATGACCACGTTCTCGGCGTCCTCGTTGTCGTCGTAGATGCTGGCCGGCGCGATCTGGTGCAGCGCAGCCTGCCCACCTGGTGCAGCGGGCAGCACCAGGCGCACGCGCTGCATCTCGTCCAGATGCAGGTTAAAGAGAACCACCGAGTAGCGCAGATCGTCCCGGAAGGCAAAGGACTGGACGTAATCCACGTCAACCGGCGTCTCGACGCCGTTAATGGCAGCCTGATGCCAGCCGGGATTATCGCCCCCCTGGACCGTCGTCACCATATCTCCCTGGATCGCCCGGTTGACCAGTTCCACGCCCAGCCAGGTCGGGCGCTTGCGCCCTGTTGCCTCCAGATCGCGCAGCATACCCCACAACCGGACATACTCGTCGTTGCTCATACGATAGGAATACTGCAAAGAGGAAAAGGCGCATTGGTCCCTGATCTGCAAGTCGCGCAGATACACCAGCATGTGCAGCGGCAGGGCGACCGCACCGCCCGCCCCGGCCACGTAATCATTGCGCACGGCGAGGGGAGCGCCATCGTCGGGGTTGGTGGTGTGAAAATTCAGCTCATAGACCACCAGACCGGTCCCCTGCCCCACCTCCTGCATCGAGTCCCAGCTCTGCCTGACCCGGCCCGTGCCCACATCGTCAAAGGGCCGGGCAAAGAGCGGGTAAAATATCTCCTCATCGCCGGCGTGGTCGTCCAGCAACCCAAAATAGGGCGCTAGGGCAATCGTATCGTGATTGGAGCTGTGATCCTCGATCTCGCCCTGCCGGCCCGGGTAACCGGCCTGCCCGCCGATGATCAGGTCGAACCGGGCGGCGTCATAGTCGGGATTGGCCATCAGGATAGCGAACCGGTCGTGGGCAATCTGCCCCAGGCGCGTGCCGCCCAGCAGCGACGCCCCCATGAACGGGTCGCCACCCGATGCTGCGCCCCACAACTCGTTGCCAAACTCCAGGTGGATGACGGGAAAAATCTCCGTCCAGGGCGCGGTCTGGCCCAATGCTGCGCGATGGTCGGCGTAAGGGTGTGAGCCGTCGGCCGGAGCCGCCAGGTATTCGGCCAGGCCGTCCATGTCCTGCGGCGAGAAGGTGGGCGGGATGACGTACCACGGCTCGGCGACCACCTCCTGGCACAGCTCTAGGAACTCGTGCAGCGAGTAACTATACGCGGTGGGCACCCGCTCGTGAGGGCGATAGCCCTGTGTCTTGCGCGCCCAGGGCTCGGCCAGTTGTACGTCCAGCGTGCTGCCAAACTGGTTGCTCCAATTGCGCAGGACGCCGGGCTGCAGTTCCTTCAGGCGATCCACGTAGGTATCGGTAAAAGCGGTGGGATTGGTATGATCGGTGCTGTAAAGCGCCACGTCGTCTACCCACGCCTCGTCGTCCTCTTCGCCGTAGAGAAAGTAGAACCCAAAGCCCAGGAGGGGATGGTAATCCTCCGGCCCGTAAGGGCCCAGGGGATCGGTCCCCTCCGGGATAAAAACGTCGACCTCGTAGTGCTGCCAGTCGGTCGATAGCACGAACGCCTGGTCGATAAAGTCCACCTCCCCCTCGCGGAAAAACCTGGCCCGCAGTTGATCGCCATCTTTACCGCCCTTGGCCCAGAACTCGAGGTGCCAGTTACCCTGGATGATGAACAGCTTGCCGGAGGTACGATCGCCGTCGCGCCAGGAGCTGTCCATGTAGGCATGATAGGGCGACTGCCACGCTTCATCGGGAAAGACCAGGTGCAGCGACTGCTCGCCGGGGCTGCCCGGACGCGTCGTCGTCGTATCGGGCGTGGCCCACTCGGTCGCGCCCTCCATGCCGGGCCACTCCCGGCGCACGAACATCACGTCCCACTGGTCCGGCACCGTGCCAGGCGAGTCCAGGTAAAACGTATACCGGTTGTCCTCGTGGGTAAAATCGGTGATCGTGCCACTGCGTCCGTCGGCCGGACCGTAAACGATCTCGTACTCGGCACCGTCCCAAAAGTCGACCGGCTGGCCGATACCGTACTCGTCATTGTTCCAGGACGTATCCCAGAAATCCTGCACGATGCGCTGGCCGCTGCTGCCCTCAGCCACGTGGGCTACGCTGCCATAGACGCCGGCCTCGAAGCCGGGGTTATCGATCACGTTCTTGATAAGCTGCGCCGCTCCCCACCAGACCCGCGAGCCGACGTTGATCCCCAGCCGCTTGACGTCGGGGACCAGCACCTGGTCCTGGATCTCGACGGTGGTCAGGCTGATGGCGGCAGTACTGGCGAGGGAGGATTCGAGAGACCGATCTGTATCGCTATCAGGAACCGCAGAAGCGGCACCGAGCCCCACCGCCAAGCTACCCGCCAGGACCAGAGCGAAAGCCAGAGCAGCAAAGAATCTGGACCATTTCCGAGCCATGACAACCCTCCGTAATAATATCTATGGACTAGTTCCTCAAAGTCAGCGGCAAATAGACCTTTTCACTGAGGTCGGCGTCCCAGATGTGGACCTCCATCTCTGACTCTTCGATGGTGCCCACCACTCCAGCACCGTGGCAACCGATCAACGCCTGGCGCAGATGGTTGTCGTTATCGGGGTTCATGAACGTTTGGCCGGCGCAGGGGTACATCACGTGCTTGCACATCCAATAGTCCAGCGTCACCGGGTCGGCACACAGACCGACCGTCCTAGTATGCGCGGCGGCGGAATTGGTACGGCTGCGATAGCCCGTGTACTCGGCGCAGGTCAGGTAAAAAGTCGGCGAGAGAATCTGGGTGATGAGATGCCTCACTGTCTCACCCATGGCGGTCGGGCTGATCGGGCTGTTGTATCCAACGCCATGCAAGCTATAACCGCCCGAACCGCCAAACTCGACGATACCCAGGTGACATTTGACGGCGCTGGTTGGCCCGGCATAATCCTCGCTTCCGAAGCTTCCGTGATTATTGAGGGTGGGCAAAAAGATCAGCTTGACCTGCTGACCATTATAGTCGCCACCAGACCACACACCGTTCTGCAGGTCGATCAGGTTGCCACTGTACGCGGAGCGCAGGATGGGATGGGACAGGCGGCAGGTGCGCCCATTGGTCGGCGCGGTATAGGTCGTGCGCACCCAGCCGTGCTGGCCAGTGGCCAGGTCACCCGGTACAGAAACGGCGACGAAATCCCCAACGCCTGAATCGAGGAGCGGGATAGCGGTCACATTCGGAATGCCTCGGGTGTGATAGTCGTCCACCAGCTCAAAGTAATTCATATCGGGCCAGTTGTTGGTGCGGTTGTCTACTATCATGTTCCAGCAATAGCTACCGGAAAGCGTATCTGTGGCACTACGGTGCACGTGCTCGGCGATAATGACCTCGCCCGCAAACCCACCCGGACGGTCGAGGATCACGTCGATCAGCGCCTTCATGCACTCGGTGTGGGTATAGCCCTGGCGACGCCACTGGCCGTTGGGCTTGAGCACCACCGCGTCGTCGTAGCTGATAAACTGCTGGATGCCCCCGGCCATGGTAATGGCCTGCTGCACGTTAGTTATCGGCGTGCCGTTGCGGGCGACATAGATGGGAACCGGCGCGGTCGGAGCGTGTGGGGCAGCCACAACCTCAACCGGCGCCGCGCGCAGGCCCAGCCAGGATGCAACCGCCGCACCCATCTTGATAAACTCGCGTCGCGTGAAACGTGACATTTTGATACCTCCGTCTACTTGCTCAAATAACGGTTCCGCCCTTTGGGTGAGCTATCAAGCACATCTTCCGACCGCGGCTCGAAGAAAAGCAGTGCCCCTTGATCCCCAGGCGCTCCGTATCCACGCAAGATGAGCGGCAAGTACACCTCGTCGGTCGCGGTGGTGAACTGCCACTCTGGCCCAACCGTCGTGCTGATGCCGTCGGTGGCCGTGATCTGCCAGAAATAGGTCGTGCCGGTGATCAGGCTGGGCGCATACAAGGTCTGCGTCACGGTGGCGACTACGGGTGGAGAACTAGCTGTGCCAAAGGCCGCGGTGTAGGTCACCGGATCCCGGTCGAGATCCCCACCTTGCCAAGTCAGCGCCCTGTTAATGGGAACTGCCACCGCGCCATCGGCCGGATTGGGGCTTTGAGGAACATTCGGAGCGACGTTGAGGATGCCCAGCATCACCATGGCGGTGTTGTGACGCACCTCATCCATCAGGTCAGCGTCGGTCAGCCAGTAGAACTCGCCGTTGACCGGCGGCGGGCAGCCGGACCAATCACAGCCGCCGAACTGGCCGTACACGCGGGCCACCTCCGAGCGCGCATAGTCCGTGTACCCCTCCTGATCGGCCAACTTGAACAGCGCCCAATCCTGCAGCCCCTGGCGGATCACCTTGAGCCGGTACGATGAGATCGGGCCGTCAATGGCGACGCCCGATGGCGATCCAGCAGGAGCGAGAATGCCATCGTGATGACCGGGGTATACAAGCACCCCGTCACCGCTCTTGCCATAGTCGACGTTGTGGCCCCAGGGATCGCCCCGCGTCCACGCGACGGTGTCCCACAACAGGAACCCGGTCGCGTACTCGTACCAACTGCCCCACATGATGATGCGCGGCTCTACACCCAGCAGGGTGTTTGCAGCAAAGGTCGGGTATGGATCGCTCTGCGCGTTGCTCTCGTAGAACCACAGGTCGACCCCTTGATCAAAGAGTGCCGGCCACTCAGCGCGTCCATAGTTCTCCTGATTCTGCCACCAGTGATCGGAGCACCTCAGGCACTCGCAAAAGATGCCCAGTGCCGGGGTTAGCACGTCGGTACTTGGCCGCGCCGAAGTTGTGTCCATGATCTGTGGTTTCCAGTCCGGGTCCCCGGCCTGCATCAACAGCGCGTCGTACAAGATTTCGTCGTACCGTGATGATGGAGGCTCATCGAGAGCGTAGACGATGGTGCGCGTGAGCCAGCCTTTGGCCTCGAGATGAGCCGCCCACGCCTGGGCCAGGTCGGTATACGCCTCGTCCGTACAATCTGTCTGTATGCCCCAGCTA
>CAZKDJ010000011.1:0-39022 GCA_964551295.1 uncultured Anaerolineales bacterium
CGGCGGCCTGACCCGGTTCTGGCTGGGCAGCTCGCTGGAAATCTCAGCCGATGAGCAGATCGACTTTTTGCACCGTTTGGACATGGGCGACCTGCCGGTCTCTGCGCGGTCGATGGACATCGTGAAGGAGGTGCTCGTCCTGGAGGAGACCGACGCCTACGTCTACCGGGGCAAAACGGGCTCGTGCATGCCCGAGGGAGAGCATCCCCTGGGATGGTTCGTCGGCTATGTGAGCTACGGTGATCGTCCGTACATTTTCGCGACCAATATCCAGGGCGCGGGGGCAGAAGGGCAAAAGGCGCGGCAGGTCAGCGAGGAGATTCTGGAGTATCTAGGCGTACTTCCATAGCATGGCCAAGGCGAACGTCAACTCCAACGGCTACAGAGCGCGGACAATGCAATCCTACGATGTCCTCGCCGTCGAGATCGTCAAGGGGTTTGGGGATTACTTTGAGTCGGTCGCCCGCGTAGAGGCAGAGTGCTTTTTGGCCTTGCTGGATCGGGATAGCGTTATCCTCGACCTCGGCTGCGGCGGCGGGCACGCGTCCGCATACTTTGCCAGCCAAGGCCACAAGCCTGTGAGCGCCGACATGAGCCGGGGGATGCTGAACGTGTGCAGGTGTAGGGGATTGAGATGTGTCGTGCAATTGGACCTGGAGACCCTGCCATTCCGACAGCAGGCTTTCGACGCCATCTGGGCGCACACGTCTCTGATCCACATCCCAAAGCGGAGGCTAGCGGACGCATTGAAGGCGTTGGGGCAAGGTTTAGGTTGCAATAGCGTGCTCTTTGTCGCTCTCAAAGAAGGTGCAGGTGAAGGATACCTTGGGGAACCGGGTGTTGAGAGGTGGTTCTCCGGCTTCCAGGAGGGCGAGTTTGAAGAGTATGCCCCGACTGACTTTGACATCGTTAGGTATAGCAGAACTAGAATCAAGAAAGCGGCATTCCTCAACTATCATCTTGTAAAGTGCGGCGTTGACGCGAACTGATGGACAGACCTTTCATCGTGATCGTCACCGGCCCCGCTGGTGCGAGAGCTCGACCTGCCCCTCGTCTCCAAGGATACCATCAAAGAGATCCTCTTCGACACACTCGGCTGGCGCGACCGGGAGTGGTCGAAAAAGCTGGGCCACGCCAGCTTCGAGCTGCTGTTCCACTTTGTAGAATCCCACCTCGGGGCACACAGATCGTTGGTCGTGGAGACCGCTTTCATCCAAGTTCCACACAACCCGGTTTTTGAGACTGAAACAGCGGTATAGCTTCACGCCCATACAGGTCTATTGCACCGCCGATGACGCGGTCCTGTTCGAGCGATTCCAAGCGCGGGTCGCGTCTGGGGAGCGACATCCAGGCCACGTCGATCACCTGGCGACCTACGAGCAGTTCGTGGAGGCCCTACGGGGCGGCAAGTATGGCATCCTGGAAATAGGCGGTTCGCTCCTACAGGTCGATACCACGGATTGGTCAAAGGTCGATCACAATGCCCTGGCGCACGCTGCCGGCGCGCTGATGTGCCGGCCTGGCGAAGGGCGTAGAACTAACCCGCATAGTCCTCTAGGACGATGATAGCCAGTTCGGTGGATAGGTGCGCCAGCCTTTGATCGTTGGTTACAAAGGCCGTCGCCCCATGAAGCATCGCAGTTGCCACCTGGAGTGCGTCGGCTGGACGAATGGTATAGCAGGCCCTTAGCTGGGCCGCCCGGCGTGCCACATCGCGCGTCACGTCCGCCAGTATCGAGTTTGGAAAGTGGGCGAGCAGTGCTTCGTACTCACGCGCCACAGCCGGCTGCCCCACTCGCCACGGTCGAACGGTCAGTTCCATCAAAGTCACTGTCGAAACGGCCGCCGTTTGCCGACCTGCCTGGACGCCGGCCAGTAATGTCCGGGTTAGCGGCTGGTAGCGTGGATGGGCCTCCAGATGGTAGATGAAAACGCTTGTATCCAGGCCAATAATCGTATGTTCGGCTAGTCGCTCTGTGAATCGCTCCATGCTTCCCGCTCCTGCTCCAGATACTCGGTTGAGTCGATGTCCGACCAAATGTCTTTGTGCAAACCGGCCATATGGGCCGCGTAATCCTGGGGCTGGGGAAGCATGATGAGTATGCCATCCTGAACGTCCACCAGCAGGCGGTCACCGCTCTTGATTTTCAGCTTCCGGCGGGCAAAACTGGGCACGGAGACTTGGTAACGACTGCTGACCTTCACGCTCACCGTTTCAGACATACGAACCTCCCTTACAAAGCATTTTATCATTTATGCTTAGTATACCACGATGCAGATCAAAGCGCAAACCAAACCTCCGTAGCTTGATCGTCGGGCAAGCGTTGCGTTTCCGTCCAGCACACGGGCCCCTCTTCTGGTATCCTTCAGACTGCAGGCTGGCGCTCGTCCAGAAGCTATGCTGCTGCAAGCCTGTTTCGGCGGAAAGGGTATGGGAGAGGAGAAACCATCTAGACCCACAATCGCACACCAGGTCATCGTGGTAGGGTTTGGCGCTGTACTCTTGTGGGCCACTGCGTTCTACTGGTGGTATTACGCCGCCCGGCAATCGAGAATCGGTTTTCTGTGCACCTTTTCCGTTGTCCCTCTCCCGTTCCTGATCTGGCTGGTCGCTATCCTTGTTGGAAAGATCGCCAGGCGGGCCAGGCGCAGCCAAAGGCTCAGATTCGCTATGTGGCTGGTCATTGTTTTAGCTGTGATGGGCATCGTCGCCCTGTTTCTCCCCCGGCTGATCACTGCCTTGCACGCGCGCCAACGGGTGTTCAGTGTAGCGGACGTCCCCCAAAAGCGCGTTGCCGTCGTGTTTGGGGCCGGGATCACGCGCGATGGCCGTCCGACGCTGGATCTGGCCTACCGGGTGACGACTGCTGCCGAGCTGTATTTCACCGGTAAGGTCGACAAGCTGCTGATGAGCGGCGATAACCGCTTCGTGAACTATGACGAGCCGACGGCCATGCGCAGGTACGCCATGACGCTGGGCGTACCTGGAGAGGCCATCGTGTTGGATTACGCCGGTCGGCGCACGTACGACACCTGCTACCGCGCCCGCGACATCTTTCAGGTGCAGGACGTCATCCTGGTCACACAAGGCTACCACCTGCCGCGCGCCCTGTACACCTGTAACGCCTTGGGAGTCAAGGCGATAGGTGTTGCGGCTGGACAAGGCGGGCACTCACATCTCTTTGACAATGTCCGCGAGTGCTTGGCCACGGCGCTTGCTTTTGGGGATGTCCACGTTTCCCGGCCTGTACCCGTCCTGGGCGAGCCGGAACCGGTATTTGTCCCCGAGGCCTAAAGGGGTTGGTAATGCCGTCAGAAGCAGAATAAATCGCATTGTGGTCAGACAAGCTGTGGGACATTTCAGCAATGGGGCTGCATTTCTCCAAGAACATCCACGACGAGGCCGCCTTCCGGGCAGTACAGACGATCGCAATGGAAATGCTAGCCTTGGCGACCGGCGAGTCCCTCGCACAGGTCGAACCCTTGAGAGACCCGATCTTTTCGCGCCCAACGCCGTTGGCAGGGGGCGACGCGGCCGTGATCGACGGCGAGGGACGAATCCTGCTGATTCAGCGCGCGGATAACGGCAAGTGGGCCATGCCGGGCGGGGCCCTCGAAGTGGGAGAGACGCCCGCGAGGCGCTGGAGGAAACGGGCGTGCATTGCCGTCCTCTAGCGCTCGTCGGGGTTTTCGATTCGCGCCTGTGCGGCACGACGAGCCGCCATCACCTGTACCAATTCGTGTTCCTGTGCAAGCCGTTGGATCGCCAAGAGATGGCGGAGCCGTCGCACGCCTGCGAGGTGCAAGATACGGGTTGGTTTTCAGAGGATGACTTGCCGGAGGATGTGGACCCGGGGCACCGGTTGAGAATCCCCGAGGCTTTTCGCGTGTGGCGGGGAGATAGTCAAGCGTTCTTTGATGACATCGGACTTGAGTGAGTTTGCCACAAGTCTCAAAAGTAGGGAATCCATGGCCAAACGCCTGTTCGATTTGGTGTTCGCTTTGTCTTGCCTGATTATCGCAGCGCCGGCAATCCTGATTATCGCCATTCTCATCAAGTTGAGTTCACCGGGTCCTGTCTTGTACGTACCCGCAATGGTCGGCAAAAACGGCAGGCCGTTCCGCCTGTTCCGGTTTCGTACGATGCGCGTTGATGAAACTGCTCGCCTCAGCCCGGACGAGAGGCTTACGCGCGTTGGTCGTTTCATTCGCAACTACTCGCTTGATCATTTGCCAACACTGGTCAACCTTCTCAAGGGAGATATCAGCGTGGTTGGACCGCGACCGATGGAGCCAGAGTTCGTCAACCTCCAAGATCCGACTTGGCAAAGGTACTTTCAGGTCAGACCAGGCTTTTTCAACTATGCGGTGCTCAAATTGGGAAAAACGTTTGGCCACAGCGATGCCGATAATCTGTCCTTGAAACAAGAACTGGAGCTGGAATACATCCAGAAGCGGTCGTTCGTATTTGACTTGCAGTTGTTCTTGAGGTTCGTCTGGGCTCATATTGCCAGCGGGGGCAATCTCAAGATGAGGGGGAGACCCGATCCCGCGCTGAAGGATAGGGCGAGTCTATGATTGAAGCACCAGGAGTGGCCTATAGCGATGCTGAAAGATCCAATCGCCGCCATCACCGAGTTCATATTCCTCGAGACGCCGATCTCGAACGCCGACATCATCCTGATACCGGGCGGAAGTCACCCGCAACTGATGGAGCGTGCCGCGGAGCTGTATCACTGCGGGCTTGCCCCGGTCATCCTGCCATCGGGTGGGGCCAACGCGCATCTGCCCGGCCTGACCGAGTGGGCGTACCTCAAGCAGGTCGGTGTCTCGCTGGGCATACCCGAGGGGGCGTTTCTCAAGGAGGACGAGGCGCGGCACACGTTTGAAAACGCCGAACTGTCGTGGAAGGCTATCCGCCGAGCCGCTCTGGAGGTCCGGGCGGCCATCCTCGTCTGCAAGGCCTTTCACGCTCGGCGCGTCCATATGGCGTATAGTGCCGCTTTTCCAGAGCACGTGTTGTTTATGGTCTCTCCCGTTCACGACGAGCGAAACATACGTAGAGACAACTGGTTTACGAGTGAGCTAGGCATCCGTAAAGTGATGGACGAGGTCGAAAAGATCGGACGATATTTCGACCCACATCAAATAGTTAAGGAGGCAAAAGCGACATGAGTAACACGTTGACGACCATTGTGGCCCGGGCAACGGGCCTCCCGGAGGATGGGATAGAGGTTTCTCCCCGCTCCCCCCTGGAGCACCAGTCCAATCGCCTGTACGACGTGTGGGCCGGTGACCACCACTTGATCGCCAAAGAGTACCTCAAGCGCAACGAGTGGTGGGACGCGCCACGGCGAGAGTTCGATGCGCTCAGTCTGCTGGCGCCGTTGGACATCGCGCCCCAGCCGGTCGCACATGTCCAACCCCACGCCACGTCGCGCGGCCCCATCGTGATCTACGAATTTCTGGAGGGCGAGACCTGGGACCGCCGCCGTCCCACGGCTGGCGAGCTGGCCCAACTGGCCGAGATGTGGCTCAAGATGAACGCAATATCGGGCGACGATCTGTGGGAGTCGCGCGGCCAGGACCGGCCGCTGGACGAGATCGAGGCCCGCTTTCACGCCGATCTGAAGGACTATGCCGAGTGGGTGGAGAGCGAGTTCCATCCCGGCAGGCGCGCCGTCGACCTGTGCTTCATGGTGCTGGAGAGCCGCCACTCGGCTCTCCGCGAGCTAGCGGGCCAGACTCCGGCGCTGTGCTTTTGCCGCGCCGACCCGCGCTTTGCCAACGTCATCCGGCGGCCCGATGGCCGACTGGGGTTGGTCGATTGGGAGGACTGCGGCCTGCGCGACCCGGCCCGCGACCTGGCGGACTTGATGACGCATCCCAACCAGGAGGACCTGGTCTCGCCCAAGGCGTGGAAGGCCTTCCTCAAGCCCTACCTGGCCGGTCGAGGTGGAGAAGATCGGCAGCTCAAGCGCAGGATCGATCTCTACCTGGCCCTGTTTCCCATCTACTGGCTGCTCTCGTTGATCCGCCGGGGCATCGAACTGGCCCAGGAGGGGCACCTGGGGGGCTGGATGGAGCACGGGCTGCCCGCCGGTGAAAAGCTGCGCCGCTACCTGGCCCGCGGCCTGGCCTGGCCGGAGATGAAGTTCGCCCGGCAGATGCAGACGCTATCGCGGGTGGCGTTCTTTCCTAGTGTGTAATATGATGGGACGCAGATGAACGCAGATAAACGCTGCTTTTTGATCTATCTGCGTGAATCTGCGTCCTAAACTGAAGAGGAGAATTGATGTGTCTAAACCCATCGCTTTCATCACCGGCATCACCGGCCAGGATGGTTCTTACCTGGCCGAGTTCCTGTTGGACAAGGGATACGAGGTCGTCGGGCTAGTGCGACGCTCGACCAACTGCCGCTACCCCAACATCGACCACCTCGTCGGCAAGATCACACTCGAATACGGCGATCTGATCGACGCCCACGCCATCGAGCGGATTCTGGCCCAGTATCGCCCCACGGAGGTGTACAACCTGGCGGCCCAGTCGGTGCCCGCCGATAGCTGGAGCCAGCCCATCGTCACTGCCGAGATCACCGCCGTGGCTCCCGTCCGCATGCTGGAGGCGATCCGGACGGTGGGGATCGACGTGCGCTTCTACCAGGCGACGAGCCGCGAGATATACGGCGGTGTGCGCCAGGAGGTGGTCGACGAGACGACGCACTTCCTGGCCAACAATCCCTACGGCGTGGCCAAACTGTACGCCCACCTGATGATGCGCACGTACCGCGAGTCGTACGGGATGTTCGCCTGCGGCGGTATCCTGTTCAACCACGAGAGTCCGCGCCGCAGCCTGCACTTTGTCACGCGCAAGGTGACCACGGCGGTGGCCTGCATTCACCTGGGCGTCGAGCATCCCCCGCTAAACGAGGCGGGGGAGCCGCTGGTGGCCGACGACAAGGTCAAGCTCGGCAACCTGGGTGCAGTGCGGGATTGGGGATATGCCAAGGAGTACGTCGAGGCCATGTGGCTGATGCTGCAGCAGGACGAGCCGCAGGATTACGTCATTGCCACCAACACCGTCCACACGGTCAAGGATTTGTGCCAAGTCGCCTTCGCCCACGTGGGGCTGGACTGGCACGGCCACGTCGAGGTCGACGAGCGCTTCCTGCGCCCCACCGAGATCAACGCCGCGCGCGGAGATTACGCCCGGGCCAAGGCGGAGCTGGGATGGGAGCCGCGGACACAGTTCAAGGCGTTGATCGAGATGATGGTGGACGCGGACGTGGCGCGACAAGGCCTCGGAGGTCTCTAGCGAACCTCTCTGATAGCAGGAGACAGGGTTGATCAAGACAATGTTTGACACAAAATCATCGTTAGAGACATCCGAGGTCTGATGTGAATTGGCTGACGTGCCAGGCCGTGATATTCGACCTCGATGGCGTCCTCGTCGATTCCACCGCCGTCGTTGAGCGCACCTGGCGACGCTGGGCCGCGTCGCGCGGGCTCGACTTTGAGGCGGTTATGCAGGTGGCCCACGGCAGGCGGGCCGTGGAGACGGTGCGCCTCGCTGCCCCGCACCTCGACACCGAGGCAGAGGCCGCCCGCCTGACCGCTCAGGAGGCGCGCGAGACGGAGGGTCTGGTCAGGATAGAGGGAGCCAGCCAGCTCGTGTGCTCGCTCCCGGAGGGCGGGTGGGCCGTGGCCACGTCCGGTACGCGGGAGATTGCCACGACCCGCCTGACCTTTGCTGGCGTGCCGTTGCCCGCCGTCCTGATCACCGCCGACGACGTCGAGCGCGGCAAGCCCGATCCCCGCGTATACATGCTGGCGGCGGAGCGGCTGGGCGTGCCGTCGGCGGACTGCGTCGTGATCGAGGACGCGCCGGCGGGCATCCAGGGCGCTCGGGCGGCCGAGATGCCCGTCATCGCGGTCGCCACGACGTATCCGCGCCAGGCGCTCCAAGACGCCGACGCGGTCGCAGCGTGTTTATCGGATATTCACGCTTCGACCGGCGACGGATGCATCACCATCTGTGTGGGAGGCGACCATGCCGCTGCTGATTGACGGCCACAATCTGATCGGGCAGATGCCCGACCTGCGCCTGGACGATCCCGACGACGAGGCCAAGCTGGTGGCGCGCTTGCGCACCTACTGCGCGCGAGAGCGAAAACGGGCCACCGTCGTCTTTGACCACGGGCTGCCGGGCGGGTGGTCAGAGACGCTCTCCGGTGCCGGGGTCAACGTCGTCTTTGCCTCCGCCGGGCGCAACGCCGACGGCATCCTGCACGAGCGCATCCGCGAGGCGCGCGACCCGCGCGCGCTGATGGTGATCTCGTCGGATCGGGCGGTCATCGCGGCGGCCAAGGCCGGAAAGGTGCGCTTGATGCGGGCAGAGGTGTTCGCCGCTCGACTGGGCGCGCCAGCAGATGCGGCTGAATCTGAACAAGGACCGCAGCTCTCCCCGGAAGAGGTCGAGGAGTGGCTGCGGGTGTTTGGGAAAAAGTGAATGGCTCCGCTGATCACCCACCTGGTCGTAGGCGAGCGCGTCTTTGCGCAGTTGCGGCGGTTCGATCCGGCATCCTATGGGTCGTTCCTCCTCGGCTGCGCCCTGGTCGACGTGCACGGCTTTAGCGACATCGACCGGCGTGTCACGCATTTTGTGGGCCGCCTGCACGAGGATGGCGAGGACGCCTTCCGCAAGAGCTGTGACAATTTTCTGGAGCGACTCGACACCCTGCTGGTCCGCCCGTGGCGTGAGCTGGCGCAGCACGAGCGGGCGTTTGTAGCCGGCTATCTCTGCCACCTGGCGGCAGACGAGGTGTGGAAGCGATTGGGGCAGGACGTGATGCTGGCTTTGGGGATCAATTCCCTAGCCGACACGCCAGTGCCCGGCGAGGTCTTTATGACCGCCTTCGACGTTTCGAGCAGCGAGATGTACATCGACTTTTTCTCCGTCGCCTCGGAGTTGAACGCCGCCTCGGTGCCTGACGTGCTGACGCACGTGCCATACGCGGTCTTTCGGAGGATGTGGCGCATCGTCAAACCGCACGTCATGGATGGCAGAACGGCAGAGTCATATTTTGAGATGATCAAGCGCCTGGGAAGGACCACAGCTCAGGTGCAGGCGGTGCGCCGCGAGCACAAAGTGTATTGGGAGGATACAGTGGCCTGGATTGCAGAGTTGGGAGGGGTTGAGCCGTACATCCTCAACGCAGCTCGGCGATCTCTTGAGGTGCTGCCGCGTTTGTGGATGGGGATACCGTAAGTGGGTTCAGATGACCAAATATGCACAGGAAAGCACTTCTTCAAAAACAGCTCCCTTGTCGCTGTCCCGCCACCTTTTGCAACGGATGGAGCAATCAACGAGTGGATGGCAGATATACCTGGTGTTCATCGCCCTGTTTCTTGCTGTGACGTCCTGTAGCGGCGAGCGTATCACGACCCCGACACCCGAGCGCACGAAACTGGCTGCTCTGCTCGTTGGCGAACTGGTCGAGGCTCAAGGGTGCCTTCGCGTGAACACGAGGGACATGGGCACTAACTAGGAGAGATTTCACGTTCCTCCGCCGTGCCTTCGCAACAAATCCACCACCTCGCCGTGTCCCATCTCTTCCGCGATCTGCAAGGACGTCTGGCCGGCGTCGTCCCTTGTGTGAAGGTCGGCCTTATGCTGAATGAGCAACTCGACGGCGTCCAGATACCCGTGCTGTGCGGCCCAGTGCAGCAGCGTCCGGCCGTTCTCGTCCCTGGCGTCGATGCCCACGCCATCGATCAACATCTGTTCGATGGACATCAACTGGCTGTACTGGGCTGTTGCCTCTAGCGAATCGAACAACTGCACCGACTTGGCGAACTCGTCATCCCTCGACGGGCGCTGCTCTTGTAGATTCTCCTGCACCATCTCGACCATCCTTTCCTGCAACTGCTCCCTGGCTCGTTGCAGCCTCTTCTTGACCGCGTCCACCGAGATCCCCAAGAACTCGGCCACCTCGTTCTGCGAATAGCCGTCGATGTAGTAAAGCACCGTCGCCATCCGTTGCGGCTCCGGCAGCGCCTGGATCGCGGCTCGAATCTGCTCCTGCATCTCCTGCGCCTCCAGCGCCGCCAGGGGGGGGGCTCGACGAAAGCTGGACTGTATCCAGGGATTGATTCGCCAATCGCTTGCCGCGCGTCAGGCGGCAGCACTGTGTGAAAACGATGCGCCTCAGCCAGCCGGGGAACGCCTTGGGTTCGCGGAGTTGGTCCAGATTCTGATAGGCGGCGATAAAGGCCTCCTGTGCCGCATCCTGCGCCATCTGTGCGTCTCCCAGGATAGCATACGCATAGCCATAGGCCATATCCTGGAAGCGCACGACCAGCTCGCCAAAAGCGGTGTGCCTCTGCACTTGGCTGGCATCAAGCGCTTGGGCCAGTTTGACTATAGATTCGAACGTTTCCACAGCAATCTTGGGCAACTGGACAGCTCCCTACTTAATAGGAGCTAGCTTGAGAGGAAAAGGTGACGCTTGCTCGATGCGGTAAAAGCACATCGGGTTATCCCCCCGGCGGCCGGAATAGGTGACGGCCAGCTCGATGCATCCCCCCTCGCACACCTCGCCGTGGGGGCACTCGGCGCAAAAGCCGTGGCGGATAACCGGCCTTCGCCATGCCTCAAAGGTGTCTCCTTTCCACAATTCCACCAGGGATTGCTCCCGCACGTTGCCGACGACGAATTCCCCCGGCAGGGAGAGGCACCCCTTAACGCCGCCGTCGCTCTGGATGCCCAGCGTGTTGCGGCCCGCGCCGCAGCCGGTCCACACCTGCCCCGGCACGCGCAGGCTGGGCAGCCGCGTCGAGCAGTAGCCGAAATCGTGCGCGCCGATGACGGGCAGCGCCGTCCACGGATAGGTAGTCCGCATCCGGGCGATAAAGAGCGCGGCAAAGTAGAACTCGAGTGGCGTTAGCAGATCGGCGCGCTCCAGTCGCTCGCCGCCGCCGCCGGCGGCCTGGATCTGCCAGCGAACGTCGTGCCCCACCAGCAGCCGCGCGATGGCGGGCAACTCGTACAGGTTGCGGCGCGTGAGGGTGGTGATGACGCCCACGCGCAAGCCCGCCGCCTGCAGGTCGTCTATGGCGGCCAGGGTCTTGGCAAAGGCCCCATCGACGCCGCGAATCTCGTCGTGGATGGCGGCGCGGCCCCCGTCGATGCTGGTGCCGATAGTACGGGGTTCCAGCGCTTGGAGCTGCGCGATGCGCTCTGGCGTGATCAGCGTGCAGTTGGTAAAGATAACCACCTGCACGCCGCCCGCGCGCAACGCTTGAGCCACGGCCAGCCAGTCGGAGCGGAGGAAAATCTCGCCGCCCATCAACGTAACCTCGTCGGTTTTCAACGCGACCAACTCGTCTGCCACGCGCAGGGCCTCGGCGGTGGTCAGCTCATCGGGGCGGGCGCTGCCGGCGGTGGCCCCGCAGTGCAGGCAGCGCAGGTTGCAGCGCAGGGTCAGCTCCCACACGCAGCACGCCAGCGTCGGCGCATCCACTGTGCGCTCACGTGCTGGCTCGCTGATTCGCTCATTTGCTGATTCGTTCGCCCAAATCCGCCAGAGGGACGGCAAAGCTCTCTGCGCTCCCGCTGCGTCCCGTGACCGCATCCATCTCCCGCTCAAAGGCCGATCGCAAGCTATCGGGCAGACCTACCTGCAGCGGTTCGTACTGCGCCAGCGCATCCAGCCTGTGTCCCTGCTTCAGATACAGCCGAGCCAGGTTCCGGCGCGGCCAGGTCAGGTCGGGGTCGTAACCCGCGGCGGCCTCCAATGCCTGCGTGGCCCGCTCCACCTCATCCCGCGCAAAGGCACGCACGCCGCGCGCGGTCAAACGGCGCGCCGCGTCGGTCAGCGCCTCGCGGCAGAAGAAATCCACGTCCAGGTCGAGTGGGGTGAGTTCGACGGTGGCTGCGTCAAAAGCTTCCTTCACCTCGTCTAGCCCCTCACCCGGATAGAGTCGTGCCGTCAGATAGAGGCTGATCTCGCGTTCGAGCAGCGCCCAGGCCGCGTCGGCGGCGCCAGGCTGTTTGGGCAGCTTGCGCCAGCGGCAGGCCAGCCGGGCCAGGAATCGCTCCCTCTCCAGTTCGGCGATCAGATCACGCACCCGTGCCAACTCCCCTTCAGGCCACGCGGATGGGGCGGGCAGCGCGTCGAGCGTGCAGGTGGCCACGCGCGGGCTATAGCGGGCCGCCAGGCTCGTCAGTTGGATCAACGCCTCGGTACTGGGCGAGGAAACCAGCTCGCGCCCTCGATCACAGACCGTCTCCAGTGCAGCCAGATATTGCGGTGCGTCGGATGGATCAACGACGCCGGAGGTGACGAGGGTGCGGCGGAAGCGGATGGCAAAGCGGATCGCCGGTGCATCGGCGGCGCGGCGGGCGGTGAGCCGCAGGATCGGACGTGCAGGCGATCGGGCGACGCGCTCCACAGCCACCTCCTCGAACCCGGCCTTGGATGCCGTCTGCGCCAGTTCATCGGCGGTGAAGAGATAGCGGTGGCTTTGTCCCCGCTGTTCGGTTCCAAACAGCCAGGGCTGGGCCGTCTCGCTGGTCTCACCATCTAGAGCAGCGCGAAGCGTGGCCGGGCGGTTGGGTGTCTCAACGAGCAGCACACCACCGGGGGACAGCACGCGTGCCCACTCGTGCAAGGCGTACAGGGTTGCCCACGTAGCCCAGGTGCTCCACCAACTGTAAGGTCTCGACGGCCTCGATGCAACCGTCGGCAAAGGGAAGTAGAACAGCATCGGCCAGGAGGTCGGCAGCCTCAGCGGCATAGCGGTCGAGGTTGATCCATCCCGGACGGTGGATCAGACCGCAGCCTATGTGGAGGCGTACGCCCATCGCCGATCTCACGGTGCGGCGTATCTGGTGCCGGTCAGATAGCGGCCCAGAATATGATCGATGGCGTGAGCTTCCGCAGTCGCCTCGGCCCCGCTTAACGCCTGCTCATCAAGCAAGCGCTGGAGCAGGGGGTATGGAGCCAGGATCTCTTGCGCCTGTCCCGTCTGCATGCTCACAAACTCGCGCATCCGCTCCAGATCCGCCTTGGTCGGTGGGTGTCCCTGGGCTTGCTCGAAGCCGCGTATCAGCTCTTCGGGCAGAGCGGGAAAGGATCTCTCGCCAGGAGATGCGGGAAGCCGCTCGCCGGTGACGATGCTGCGCACGGCGGCAGCTACGCGCGGCGACAGCGCCTCGGTCACCCGATTGAGTGAGATCGCGCCCCGTTGCACGGCACGCCGCAAGCACTCCTCCGGCTGGGGCGTCAGCAGCGCCACCTCCTCCTCATTGAGCGCGGGATTCGGGTTGTTCAGCATAGTTTTCTCTCCAGGCATCGTCTCGACTCACGGCGCGGCGTACAGTGTCCCGGACGTGTATAGGCCGTACTCGCGCACGATGTGATCCAACACCGCTTCAGATTCCTCCTCGGAGAGCAGGCCCCACTGGACAAGTCCGCGCGGGTGAACCCGATGGGCCAGTGGACGATAGCCTCGACGCGGGTGGCCTTATCCATGGCAAGCCCCAGATGCTCGATCAGGCTATCCGATACCTTGGGTGCTTTCTTGGGGGGCGGAGGTTTTTCAGGCGGCGGCTGTCCGATTGCAGCCATCTGGCTTATCGCCGCCATCATGGACGACATGCCAAAACCCAGCGTCAAACGCCCGTATGGCACGTCCCACTTGGCTATAGTTTTACCCAGCTTGGCGAGTTCGCGGGGCGATAGTGTTGCTGGCGGACGCTCCCCGGCGACCATCGCGCGGAGGGCGCTGGTGACGTTTTTCGGCAGCCTCTTCAACGCCGGTTCCACCAATCCCTTGCTAGAGGCCTCTTGTACGATTTGTTGGACAGTGGGTGCTGGCGTCATCGTTCACCTCTACATCACGGGGCTGAATCCACAAGCGTTTGCCCTTTGCTCGTAGCCTCCGTCTCGAGGGCGTCCCCTACACCTACAGTCAGTCCTCGAGGACGAGGGCTGCAAGCATCAGATACATCCGTTTATCCGTTATCCATTCGTTGTCTTCCACAACCGGCAAAACGCGCACAGCCCCGGCGCGCTCGTCGGCTGGCCGCAGTTGGTACAGGGGTGCAATTCGGTCTCCTCGGCCTGCTCGCAGAAGAACCCTGCCTTGCGCGCCCGCAGAAACCCCAGGTAGAAGTGGGCCTTTGCTCCTGGCGATTCCTCCTCCATGCGGTTCAGTACGTCCTTATGGCGGATGCTGGTCGCGCCGACGGCGTAGGGGCATTCGTCGTAGATATAGTCGATGCCGGAGATGAGGGCGTATGCCGCCGTCTCCCGCTCGTACAGGCGGCAGAAGGGCTTGACCTTGCGGGCGAACCCCTCCCGGTCGGCGGGCAGCACTGGGGCCTGGCGGGCGATGTAGCCCGTCTGCCAGTGGAGCACGTTGCCGAACAGCACCGCCGCCTCGTCGTCCAAGTTGTGGCCGGTGGCAAGGACAGTGTAATCGCCCTCGAGGGTCACGCGGTTCATGGCGTGGCGCTTGATCAGCCCACACACGGAGCAAGGCTTGCCGCGCCCGCGCCGCACTCGCTGGGCCACCTCGGGCAGCGACTCGCCGTACTCGGCCTTGAGGTCGACGACCACAAATTCCGCGCCGGGCCGCTGCGCCGCGAAACGCTCCACTTTCTCTCGCGAGGGGGTGGAGTAGCCCTCGATCCCCAGGTCGATGTACAGCCCGTCTGCCTGGTAGCCCAGCTTTAGCAGCACGTCCCACAGGGCCAGGCTGTCTTTCCCGCCAGAGACCGCCACCAGCACGCGAGCGTCAGGAGCGAACATGTGATATTTCTCGATGGCGCGCTCGGTCTGGGCGATGAACCACTCGGGGTAGTGGACCTCGCACAGCGCCAGTTTGTGGCGGCGCATGTTGAACACGGCCCGGCGGTCACACTTGCGGCATTTCATACGCTACCCGCCCGAGATCACGGCGACGAGCTTGACCTCGTCCTCCTCGTTTAGCATCAGATCGCTGGTAAGCAGCTTGCCCTCGCGCACGGCGAGTACGGTCTGGGGCATCAGCCCAACTGCCTTGATCGCGTCTCGCACGCGCCGCTGCCCTTGCAGTTTCCATTCTCTGTCGCGGTAGATGAGCTTCATAGCATGATTGTACACGGAAGTGACCAGTAGACAAGTAAAAAAGTAGACAAGGGAGGATTCCCTTGTCTACTTACTCCTCGTTTCCTCGTCTACACTTTACGCGGGAATCTGCGGCAGCTCTGTCAGCGCGACCTCGATCTGCGACTCGTCGAGCTGATAGTCGGGGAGGTCCTGGCGGAAGAAGGCGTCGTAGGCCGCCAGGTCAAAGTGGCCGTGGCCGCTGTTATTGAACAGGATCACCTTCGACTCGCCCGATTCCTTGCAGGCCAGCGCCTCGTCCATCACCGCCTTGACGGCGTGCGCCGTCTCCGGTGCGACGATAAAGCCCTCGGAGCGGGCAAAGCTGACCGCCGCGCTGAGCACCTCGTTCTGGTGATAAGCACGGGATTCCACCAACCCCTGATCCAGAAGCGCGCAGATGGAGGGTGCCATGCCGTGATATCGCAGACCGCCGGCGTGCACGGGGGCCGGGATAAAGCTGTGACCTATGGTGTGCATCATGGCCACCGGGCCGGTCTTGGCCGTGTCGCCCCAGTCGTAGGCATAGATGCCGCGCGTCATGCTGGGGCAGGCGGTGGATTCGACAAAGATGGCCCGCAGGTCGGGCTTGTCGCCCGTCAGCTTGTCCTTCAGGAAGGGAAAGATCATACCGGCGGCGTTGCTGCCGCCACCGGCGCAGCCGATGACGATGTCGGGATAGTCACCCGCCATCTCCATCTGCTTCATGGCCTCTTGGCCGATGACCGTCTGGTGCAGCAGCACAAAGCTGACCACGCTGCCCAGCGAGTACTTGTACCCGTCGTGGGTGACGGCATATTCAAGCGCCTCGCTGATGGCGATCCCCAGGCTGCCCGGCGATTCGGGATCCTGCTCCAGGATCGCGCGCCCGGCGTTCGTCTCCGAGCTGGGGCTGGGGACGACGGCGCCGCCCCACGTCTCCATGGCGATGCGCCGGTAGGGCTTTTGCTGGAAGCTGATGGCGACCATAAAGACCTTGCACTTGAGGCCAAAGTAGTTGGTGGCAAAGGACAGCGCGCTGCCCCACTGGCCCGCGCCGGTCTCGGTGGCAAGGCCCTTCAGGCCCTCCTCCTTGGCGTAATAAGCCTGAGCCACGGCGGTGTTGGGCTTGTGGCTACCTGGAGGACTGACGCCCTCCCACTTGTAATAGATCTTGGCCGGCGTATCCAGCGCCTTCTCCCAGCGATGGGCGCGGTAGACGGGCGAGGGACGCCACATCTTGAGCACGTCCGCCACCTCGTCCGGGATCTCGATATACTGCTCCGGGCTGAATTCCTGCTCGATCAAGGCCATGGGAAAGACCGGCGGCGGCATAGGAGGCTCCTTCATCTCCTCCAGCGTTGCGGGATGCCGGTAGAACGGCGGTGGGTTCTCCATGTCTGCCAGGATGTTGTACCAATGGGTCGGCATGTCGCTTTCATTGAGTAAGTATTTGTATTGCATTTTATATCTCCTTGCGTGAATTGATTAAGGCCGATGTGAGCGAGGGGGTGTTTTTTCTTTCGATACTTGTCCTCCTTCTTTGGGAGTGAGGAGTAAGGAAGTAAGAAGTAGGGGACTGTCCTTACTCCCTACTCCCCTAATCCCTTACTCCCGGTCAAGACGCCAAAAAGGTATCCCGGTCGGTGAAAAACCGCTTGTAAAGCTTATAATGTGCCGTGTCCTCGTAAGCTACTTCCTCGATGTGCGTCCCGTCAAAGCTAAAAATCTGCGCGCCGGGGTAAGCCAGCAGGATAGGTGAGTGCGTGGCAATGATGAACTGGGCGTGGCCCGCCGCCTCGACCTTTTGCAGCACTTGGAGGAACTCGACCTGGCTTGAGGGAGAGAGCGCGGCCTCGGGTTCGTCCAGAAAGTAGATGCCTTTGATGTGATAGCGGGTGCTAAAATAGCTCAGGATGCCCTCGCCGTGCGATAGCGTGTTCAGGATGCGGCCTCCGTGATACTTGAGCCGCCCGGGGTCGCACAGGGCCACGTCGTCGAGAAAGTCGGCAAAGTCGCGGAACGTCTCGGCGCGGAAGAGAGAGCCGGGCACGCCGCCGTTGGCCCAGGTGACGGTGATGTAATCAGAAAGCTTGGTCTCGTAGGGGTTGTAATGGGCCATATGCCGCTTGGGCTTGTGCCAGATGTGGACGCCGCACTTTTTGGTGATCGCCTCCAGCAGGGTTGATTTTCCCGATCCGTTCTCGCCGACGAAAAAGACAATGGGGCTTCTGAACGTCAGCTCAGTCGCGTCTTTCAGGATTGGCACGTTGAACGGGTAAAAGCGATGTGTAGGATAGTCCGTGCTATTGATCTTGACTTTTAAGAGATGCATGTGAAACCTCCACCTGCCGACAAATGAAAAACGCCCGTCCCCTCTAGGGACGAGCGTCTTTTTCTCCAAACACCCGTGGTGCCACCCCGGTTAGGCAGGCCCTACAAACACCTAACGCGCCGGTGACGGCGCGTCGCGTACACGTTGGAGAGCCAGCCTCACTCTTGCGGGCACAGCTCTTCGACTGCACTCAGAGCGATACCCTGCGCCCTGATAACGGTGGCGTCTCCGGCCTGACCTACTCAAACATCCGTTGTTCTTTCGGAAGGCGACTCACGGGCCCATTCAACACCGGCGCCGGTATCGGGCTCTCAGCCCTTGGTTCTCCAAGTACCCAACTCTCTGAACCTCGCTTCGGCGTTTACTCTTCCCGATCGCGGTCTTTGATTTTGAATTGTGCAGGAAGTATACCATGCCAGCAGCGTGACGTCAAGCTATTCTATGTGAGGCGACAGTGCGTCTAACAAGGCCTCTTTGGTGCGATAACCGACGATGCGTTTTGCTTCTGCCCCGTCCTTGAACAGAATCAGCGTGGGGATGCCCCTGATTCCTAGATTTTGCGGCGTCTTGGGATTTTGATCCACATCCATCCTGGCCACGCGCAGCTTTTCTGCATACTCCGCAGCGACCTCCTCCACCACAGGCTCAACCATCTTGCATGGCCCGCACCACTCGGCCCAAAAATCCACCAGGGTTGGCTCTGGCACCTGAAGCACTTGACTCTCGAATGCGTCGTCAGTTACAGTGAATGTTGCTTGTTCCATTTAAACCTCCTTGGGTAGTTGACGGTGATTATCCTACGAGAGAAAGCTTTTGTCAAGCTATGCACTTCTGCTATAATTCTCGTTGATGAAAAACGGGCGCGTTTTGTCTGCTATAGGCACGTCGCTGGGTCTCGCCGGGCTGATCCTGCTGGCTTGGATCGCCACGACGCACGCCGCGGTGCCAGCGGCTCCGGCCAGCATTGCCCCTCAGGTGTGGGAGGCTGTGGCCGATGGAGGCGAGACCACGTTTTTGGTCATCCTGGATGAGCAGACCGATCTGAGTGGGGCGACGGCGCTACCCAATCGCGAGGTGCGTTTTCGCTACGTCCACGATAGGTTGCAGGAGACGGCGCGTCGCACCCAGGCTCCCTTGCGCACCGAACTGGATGCTGCCGGCGTGGCGTATCGCCCTTTCTACATCGTCAATGCAATGGTGATGCAGGGCGACCGCGCCCTCGTCACGCGTCTGGCCTCCCGGCCCGACGTGGCGCGCATCGCCGCCAACCCCAGCGTGCGGCAGCCGTTGCCCAAGACGTCGCCGGACGGAAAAGACGCGGCGCCGACTGGCATCGAGTGGGGCGTGGCCCGCGTCAACGCCGACGCCGTCTGGACACTGGGCTATACAGGGACCGGCATCGTCGTCGCCGGGCAGGATACCGGCTACGACTGGGATCACCCGGCGTTGATCAACCAGTACCGCGGCTACGACGGCGTCACCGCCACCCACGATTACAACTGGCACGATGCGATCCACAGCGGGGGCGGCATCTGCGGGGCCGATTCGCCCGAACCCTGCGACGATAATAGCCACGGCACGCACACGATGGGCACCATCGTCGGCGACGATGGCGGCGCCAACCAGATCGGCGTCGCGCCCGGCGCGCAGTGGATCGGCTGCCGCAACATGGATCGCGGTGTGGGCACGCCCGCGACCTACATCGAGTGCTTCGAGTTCTTCCTGGCACCGTATCCCGTCGGCGGCGATCCCTTGACGGAAGGCGACCCCGCCAAGGCCCCCCACGTGATCAACAACTCCTGGGTCTGCCCACCCAGCGAAGGGTGCGACTGGGCGTCGCTGCAGACGGCCGTCGAAAACGCGCGGGCAGCAGGGATAGTGGTCGTGGCCTCGGCGGGCAACCAGGGCTCTGGCTGCAGCACGGTGATGTACCCGCCCGCCATTTATGATGCGGCCTTTTCCGCGGGGGCGACCGATAGCGGCGACAACATCGCCTCTTTCAGCAGCCGTGGGCCGGTGACGGTGGATGGCTCGGATCGGCGCAAGCCGGACGTCTCGGCGCCGGGCGTGGGGGTGCGCTCCAGCCTCCCCGGCGGCGGGTACGGCTCCAAGAGCGGCACCTCGATGGCCGGGCCGCACGTAGCGGGGACAGTGGCGCTGGTGTGGTCTTCGGCTCCCTACCTCATCGGCGACGTGGACGCCACGGAATGGATCATCGCGCACACGGCCCGGCCGCAGACGACGACGCAGACCTGCGGCGGCGATGGCCCGGGCGACGTGCCCAACAACGTCTACGGCTGGGGCGTCGTGGACGCGCTGGCCGCGGTGGAAGCGGCGCAGCCCGAGCTTGAGATCGTTAAGCGCGCCGCCTTCGAGAGAGGTGTCTTCGCCGAGACACTGGTCTACACACTCGGCGTCACCAACACCTCCTACTATACCCTCAACTATGCCACCCTTACAGATACTATTCCTGCAAGTACGATCTTTGCCTGGGCCAGCGGGGATTATGTGTATGCGGACGGCGTGGTCACCTGGACGGCGGCGAGCCTGGCGGGCGGCGAGACGCTGACGGCCACGCTGGCGGTCACAGTGGCGCACCTGCCGCGAGGAACGGTCATCGTCAACGATGTTTACGGCGTGCGAGCCGCCGAGGTGTTCACACCTGTGATGGGTGTGCCGGTAGAGACGGTCGTGCCGTGGCGGTACGTTTTCCCCGTCGTCTTTAAGGATTGGACGCTGGGAGACGCCGGCGATGGCTGATCTGCAAGCGCTGCGTTTGAAGGCACGTGTCCTGCTGCACCTGTCCGATCCCGTCGACGCGCTGTATGCCTATTACGCGCTCTACCACGATCCCCGGCGCACCGAACTCTTTATCCACGAGGACGCCGACGGCCACGCGGACGGATTCGCCGCCGTCTGCCAGACCGGGCAGCGGCTGTTCCAGCCCACCGTCGCGCTGCGGGCGAAAAACGAGCGCGCAGCAGTCGACGTGTTGCGCCGGGCGCTGATTCCCGGCCGTCCCTACACTGTGATCAGCACACTGGACCTGATGGACGCGGTGGCGCAGGTCGTGGATGTGCAGCAGGCGGAGATCAATCATCTCTACAGCCTCGAACCGACGCGCTTCCAGCCCATTATCAACGTGCTGGTCGTGACCGAGGAGGGGATCGGCGGATTGCCGCGTTTCGTCATCCGCTCGCAGGGTGAGGTCGCTACCGGCGGAATCGCCGCAGAGGCCGGGCTCAACTGGGTCTCGCCCCACTTTACCGAGGTCTTTGTCCAAACGCAGCCGGATGCCCGCAGGCGCGGGTGGGGCCGGTCGGTGCTATCGGCTTGCACCACGTGGGCCGTGCGCTCGGCCCGCCAACCGCTGTACGTGGTCAACGAGGCCAACGAGGCCAGCATCGCGCTGGCCGAGGCGGTGGGCTATGTGGATACGGGGGCACGGGAGTTTGCCGGGGCGGGTGTTTGTAAGGGTGGGGATTAGAGACTAGAGATTGGAGACTGGAGATTGGGATGCAGGTAGAGTTGATTGCGATGACGCGTTATTTAAAGGGAGATGGGACGCCGGAGGAACTATTGGAGCACGCGGGACGGGTGTGCTATCGCAGCGATGGGCGGGGGAATCCGGGCCGCTTTCTGCGCGCGCGCATCGGCGAGGGGCACGAGAGCCTGATTGAGCACGCCAGCGCGACGTTCGAGATCGGAGGCCTTTCGCGGGCAGCCAGCCACCAGTTGGTGCGCCACCGGCTGGCCAGCTACAGCCAGGAGAGCCAAAGGTATGTCGAGTGGTCCGATCCAGAGTGGGTGCTGCCGCCCGCCATCGCAGACCACCCCGAAGCGCAGGTGGTGTGGAGTCAGCTTTCCGGGCAGGTGCAGGCAGCCTACCGCGCCCTGCGGGAGCTGGGCGTGCGCAAGGAGGACGCCCGCTTTGCGCTGCCCAACGCCGCCGCCACGCGCATCGTGATGACGATGAACTTTCGCGAGCTGCTGCACCTGTTCCGGCTGCGCATCTCCCCTGAGGCGCAGTGGGAGATTCGAGAGCTATGCATAGCGATGCTCGAACTGGTGTACCCCCAGGCACCGAACGTCTTTGGCGATCTGCGGGAGAGGCTGAGAACCCAGTACCCGCAGTTCTTTGAAAGCGGCGCGTAGAGGTCGGATCGACGACGGAAGGGGATCCGATCTACAAGCATCTGCTCGATACGAGCATCAGTTGGGATAACCCGATCGACAGCGGCACCTACGAGAGCCAAAAGATCGATGACAAGTGGAACGTGCTGATCGACCGCATGATGGACGCGCCCGAGTTTCGCTTTTTCTACTGCCGCCGCCTGCAAGAGATCATGGCCGACGAGTTCAGCCCGGAGGAGACGTTCCCGCGCATCGACGCCGCCTTTGGCTACATGTAAGCGTGGGGCGAGGCCGATCCCAACCGCTGGCAGCCGACGGGCTTTCAATTCTCCGATGGACCGACAGAGATCAAGACCTACGTCACCAACCGCATCGGCTACCTCCAGGGAGAGATCCCCAGCTTTTGTCCCGATCTGGCGGTGCCTCTCTCCATCAACGAGGTGATGGCCGATAACGGCGGCACCATCGCCGACGAGGCCGGCGATTACGACGCCTGGTTCGAGGTGCACAACGCCAGCGCCACGCTGGCGTGGGATTTGGGCGGGATGTACCTGACGGACGATCCGAGCGAGCCGACCAAGTGGCGCATCCCCGACGATACGCGCATCCCGCCGGGCGGCACGCTCCTTATCTGGGCCGATGGAGAGCGTGAAGGCCTGCTGCACGCCAATTTTGCGCTGGCCCATGGCGGCGGCCAGATCGCGCTGTTCGACAGGGACGTGTTCGGCAACGCACAGATCGACGCCATGGACCTCTCTGCGCAGCCGGTCGACGTTTCCCAAGGGCGCTTGCCCGATGGGAGCGGAACCTGGCAGGTCCTCGCCGCGCCGTCTCTGGGCTGGCACAACGCGGGCCGCCCGCCCGTCATCAGCGGCGCGACCCAAACCCCGGCCTGGCCCGCCAGCGGCGACGCGGTGACCGTCACGGCCACGATCACCGACGACGGTTCCTTCACGCCCGCGATCCGGTATCGCGCCTTCGCCGCCGGGACGTCCCCGCCCGATTACGCGTCGCTGCCGATGGCGGCTGCCGGGGGGGGGCTTTACGCCGGCGTCATCCCCCCTCAGGCGGACGGCACCTGGGTGGAGTACGTCGTCGCGGCGGAGGACGCGGCGGGGATGACGAGCAGCGACCGGCCCGGTTGGCCGCAGGGGGACTATCGCTACGTCGTCGGCGGGATGGCGCTCTCCAACAACGTCGGCCTTATCGCGCAGTACACCCTCCCCGCCGGCACAGTGGTCCCCGCCGGGGGCTACTTGATCCTGTGGGCGGATGGCGACGGCGTGGGCAGACATCTCAACTTTGAGCTGTCCGGCGAAGGCGAGTACGTGGGCCTGTTCGACAGTGCGGCGAACCACTATGCGCCCATCGACGCCGTCTTTTACGATCCGCAGACGGTGGACGTCTCCCGGGGCCGCGTGCCGGATGGCGGCGACGCGTGGCGCGCGATGGACACGCCCACGCCGGGCGAGCTCAATCGTTACCTGCCCCCGCGGTTCTCCCAGGTGGCGCGCGCGCCCGTGTGGCCGGTTGCAGGGGAGGGGGTCACGGTGACCGCCGCCATCACCGCCGGCACGCCCATCATCTCGGCGACGCTGTGGGTGGATGCGGGCGCCGGCTTTCAGGCCCAGTCGCTGTCTGGAAGCGGCGCCTACAGCGCGCACATCCCCCGCTCGACCCGACGGTACGATAGTGGACTATTACCTGGAAGCGGTGGACGGCGCGGGGCAGGTGACGCGCCACCCTGACGCCGCGCCTGCGGTCACGCACCGCGGCTGTGACGGGAGTCTCTCTCTCCCTGCTGACTACGCTGCAGGATAAGTCCCTCATCCGCCGCACGTCACCCGACCGATACGATATGCACGAGATGCTGCGCCAGTATGCCTTCGAGAAATTGCAGGCGGACTCGCAGTTGTACGAGGAAACGCAGGCGCAACATGCCCGCTACTTTGCAGCCTTCTTGGCTCAACATGAGGATCTTCTTCAAGGTGAGGAACAGGGACAGGCACTGGAGGAGATTGCCGCTGAGATTGAGAACGCGCGTTGTGCCTGGCAGGTGGCCTTGGCACGCGGATGGGCGGAGCAGATCGCACAGAGTCTGGAGGGCCTGTACCATTTTTACAACATACGATGTCGGTTCAAGGAGGGGACTGCTCTTTTTTGCTCTGGCGGCAGATCGATGGCGCGAGGTACCGGAGCAGGCGCGCCTTTTCGGCCAAGCCCTGGCCTGCCAGGGTGCGCTCTGTCACCGCCTGGGCCGCTATGATCAGGCCCAGAAGGTCCTGGAACAAAGCCTGAGGATTTTCGAGCGCCTAGGAGTATATCCCAAGCAGGCCTTTTGTTTGGTCACTTTGGCGGAACTGAACCGCAATCTTGGAAAATACGACGAGGCAGAGGATCTGGCCCAGAAAAGCCAGGCGTTGTTCGAGCAGTGCGAAGACCGCCGCGGCATAGCCTGCGCGCTCTATACGCTGGGCATGCTTCGGTATCGAACCGGACAGGTGGAGCGGGCCAAGACGTTGCTCGATGAAAGCCTGGCCATGAGCCGGGAGTGTGGCAATCGGCACGTAGCGATGTCCGCGCTCAACGCGCTGGGCGACGTCGCGTGTCATCTGGGAGCATACGACGAAGCCCGGCTTTTGTTCGAGTCGTGCCTGCAGCTAGGCCGCGAGTTAAACGATCGACACAGCATTGCCATGCTCCTCAATAACCTTGGCACCATCTTGCACGTCATCGAGAAATACGCAGAGGCCCGACCGTACTATCAGGAAAGTCTGGATATCCGGCGTCAGATCGGTGACCGGAGTGGACAGGCCATCTCGTTGAGCAATTTGGGCGAGGTGGCTTACGCGCTTTGCTCGTACGACGAGGCGCTGACGTATTACCAAGAGGCGTTGCCCATCGGGCGCAGAACTCGGGATCAGTGGGTGATATTGGCCTGCCTGAACAATTTGGGAGAGACGGCGTGCGCGTTGGAGGACTATGACAACGCCAGGACCTATCTAGCCGAGGCGTTGACCACTGCGTACGAGACTCATACGTTGGCTATGCTATCAAAAGTTCTGGTCAGCTTGGCCATGCTCTTTGCCAAGTGCGACCGGGCGGCCGAACTCTTGACGCTGACCAGCCAACATCCCGCCAGCGAATTGGACGTCAAGAACCGCGCCCAGCGGCTGCTCGCCGACCTGAACCTCGCTCCGCCGGAAGGCGCGCCGAGACCCCTGGAAATAGTCGCCGCCGAGGTGTTGGCAGAACTCACCCGCTGATTATCAGAAGCGGAGAGGGTTGCCTTGTGTCCCAAAGGGGTGGTATAATTGTGATTGTAGTACAAGTCCCTCAAACTCTGCCGCCTACCAACCCCCGTCATCACCCGCGTCGCTCCCAGACAATATCGCTAGACCAACAGTTGTCCACTTTGAACTCGTCACGATTTCGTCACGACGGTTTGGTAGCCTGTGAGTGTCGTGAGAGTTCCAAAACCAAATAAAGGAGGCCGATAATGAAACGCTCTTACGCAATCCCGATTCTCGCAGTAGCGGTTCTGCTAGCTGCGACGCTGGCCTGTGGCTCTGGTGCGGAGTCTACAATGGCGCCCACGGCGGTGCCAACCGAGCCGCCGCCCACCGACACCCCACACCCCACCGGCGTAGAAATCCTGGAACACACCTTCGCCCACGATCTGGACGACGAGGGCGGGCCCGTGGACCCCGATACCGAATTCGTGCCTGATGACACCGTCTATCTCTCCCTGGTCGTCAAGGGCCGACCCAAGGAAGGCGTCGTCACCACCCAGTTCTACATACACGACGAGTCCATCGGTGAAGTCGAGCTGGATCTGAGGGACGTCAACGAGGGCGTCATCTTTTCCTTCGGTGAGAATACCTACATGAACTTTTGGGTATCCAAAGACGATGGGCTGCCCATCAGCCAGGCATACCGGGCCGACGTTTACTACGAAGATGAGCTTATCGACAGCTATACCTTCAGCGTGGTGCCGCCGGCCGGTGCGACCCCCGCTGTGCTCCAAGAGGCAACACTGGCCCGCGACGTGGACGACGACTATAATCCTGTTGAACCAAGCACCACCTTTGCCCCGGACGAAAAGGTCTTTTTGGTGGCCCAGGCAGACGTCGGTACGTACACCTGGCTGAGGGCCGAGTGGTACGTGGATGGCGAGCTAGACGAGGAAGGCACCAAGAGGATCACTTCGGATGAAGACAAGACAGACGTGGGCCTCTTCTTCTCCTACCTTCCCGACGGAGGTTGGCCGGAGGGCGAACATCAAGTGGCGCTGATTATGAACGACGAGGAGATCGGGCGCTACGATTTCACCGTCCGGGAGCTGGCCCTGGTGCCCTTCGAGGACCCCGAGGGTGTCTTTGCCATCAGCTACCCGCCCGACTTTGACGACATCGAGGAGGGCTCGGGAGGGGGATACGCCTACACCTTCGACGCCTCGGGTAGCTTGGGCATTATCTACGTCTACTTTGGCGACGTGGGCCAGGCCCTCACCGATGAACAGTGGAACAATTTCGCCGAGGATTATTCCCTCGCGGGAGTGTCCGGATTCGGCGAGGACACGATCGAGCTGGATCGCAAGCTGGGAGGGACCGGATCCCACGTGCTCTACATGGAGGTCGAGTCTGAGGAGAAGGATCTGCACGGCCTGGCGTGGGTTGAGGAGAACGACGGTATCCTGGCCGTCGTGGTCATGATCGTCCCGATCGACGAGTGGCCCGCGCGCGGCGCGGACCTCAGGGCCTCGCTGGAGACTTTCAAATGGTGGCCAGAGGCCGCCCAAGCCGTTCTGGGTGAATAACTGCCCATCCGTCCTCCCGGGGGTCGATCGACCTCCGGGAGGATGAACAATCGCCCAAGGCTTACGTGGTGCATCCATAACCGAGGGAGCAGGGCGATGTCGCGGGATGGCGGCAAGGACAAAAGGAGGTTTGAAATGAAACGTTTTGCCACACACACAATCATCGCCCTGTCCCTGGGGTTGGGCCTGATGCTGGCCCTACTGCTCGGTCTGAGCGCAGGGCTGGGCGGGCTGCCCGTGGCCCACGCGGAGCCGGTCGCCACCACGCGCTATGTGGCCCTCACCGGCACGGATACCGGCAACGACTGCACAGTCAGTGGAGACCCGTGCCGCACGATCCAGCACGCCGTCGACCAGCCCGGCGACGGGGACGAGATTCGCGTGGCCGGTGGCATCTACACCGGCGTGTCGACCCGGGCTGGGGAGACGCAGCTCGTCTACATCACCGAGACGGTGACGATCCGGGGCGGCTACAGCGCCGACTTTACCATCTGGGACCCCGACGCGTACGCCACAACCCTCGATGCCCAGGGGGCAGGGCGGGTCGTCTTCGCCAAAGGGCCGGCCATCTCGCTCACGTTGGAGACGCTGCGGCTGACCGGCGGCTGGAGCAGCGGAGACGGCGGCTCCGTCCACGTCTACGACGTCCACTCCGTGATCAGCGGCTGCCAAGTTTACAGCAACACCGCCACCGAAGACGGCGGCGGCGTGTATCTCTTCAACAGCGATGGCGCCACCCTGGCGGGCAACCGCATCTATGACAACCATGCCCTGAACGACGACGGCGGCGGAATCTTTATGACCCTCAGTGACGACGCGCTCCTGACAGACAACGCCGTGTACAGCAACACCTGCGATAATGTCGGCGGTGGGATCTACATCCATGTCAGTGATCGGGTCCGATTGGAAGGTGGCGACATCCAGGACAACACAGCCTATCGAAGTGGCGGTATCTACGTCTCACATAGCTACACGACCACGCTGAGGGGCAACCGCATCCACGACAACGAGGCCACCAATGTCGCCGGGGGAGTTCAGTTCTTTTCCTGCAGCAACGTCCGCGTGATCGACAACGAGATCTTTAACAACATGGCTTCATCCAGCGGCGGTGGCGTCTCCATCTACGGCAGTGATCACGCCACGCTGGCGGACAACCGAGTCTACAGCAATACAGCAGGGACGACCGGCGGTGGGGTCTGCATCCACTTCTTCTCTTCCTACGTCACGTTGTCGGGCAACGAGGTCTACAGCAATACGGCCCAATCCGCCGGTGGCGGCATCTATGCCGATTCCGCTCCACACGTCGCGCTGGCAGGCAACAGCATCCACCACAACGGGAGCAAGACAGGCAGTGGAGGGGGCGTTTACCTGGCATCCAGCCGTCCGGTGACGCTGACGAACGACGTGGTGGCAGAGAACGAGGTCTCCCTCCAAGGCCCCGGGGTCTATGTATATAACAGCCACGTTCGAATGCTGCACACCACCGTGGCCCACAACAGCGGAGGAAATGGCCAAGGCATCTTTGTGGCAAAGTCCGCATCGGGCAGCGCAGTCGTGACCCTCACCAACACCATCCTGGTCAGCCAGACGGTGGGCGTTCAGACCGTCAACGGGGCGACGGCGGTCCTGACGGCTACGCTGTGGGGCAGTGGAGCCTGGGCCAATGGCAGCGACACGATGGGCAGCGACATCTTTACCGGCACGCTCAACTGGTGGGAGGCCCCGGCCTTTGCCGACCCCGACGGCGGCGACTATCACATCGGCGCGGACTCGCCGGCCCGGGACCGGGGCGTGGACGCCGGCGTGCTCGGGGACATAGACGACGACTCGCGCTTCCACAGCCTGCCCCCCGACCTGGGAGCGGACGAGTATCCCGTCTGCCAGGTGCGCGTGGGCGGCACCCCCTATCCTACCATCCAGATGGCGATCGACGCCGCCTCTGAGGGCGACGTGGTGCAGATCGCCGGCACGTGCCGGGGCGTGCAGGCGCACGCCTCATCGAACCAAATGGCCTACATCAGCAAGACCCTCACCCTGCGCGGTGGATACAGCATCGGTTTCTCGGCCTGGGACCCGCAGGCCTATCCCACCACGCTCGACGCCCAGGGCGGAGGGCGCGTGATCTACATCTCCGGCCAGGGTATCGTAGGGGGCATCACACCGACTATCGAGGCGCTGTGGCTGACCAATGGACGGCTCAGCCCCGGCAGCGGCGGCGGGATCTATGCGGCGTGGTCGCATCCCATCATCGAGAACTGCCACATCTACAGCAACACCGCCCAGTTCGGCGGTGGGGGGATCTATCTCACCGACGGCGACGAGGCCCGGTTGACCGGCAACGAAATCCACAACAACACGGCCGGCTGGTACGGCGGCGGGGTCTACGTCAACCTCACCAGCGATGACACTTCGTTGATCAATAACGTGATCGCGGATAACCGCATCGATAACTACGACGGCGCGGGCGTCTACCTGACTGGCGCCAGCGGCACGCGCTTCCTGCACACGACGCTGGCCCGCAACCGGGGCGGGAACGGGCAGGGCATATATCTGGTCAACGGCTCCACCCTGTGGATGACCAACACCATCCTGGTCAGCCACACGGTGGGCATCCAGACCTCCGGCTCCGCCGCTTACCTGGAAGCCACGCTGTGGGGCGACGGCCCCTGGGCCAACGGGACCGACACCGTGGGCAGCAACATCTCTACCGGCGCACTCAACTGGTGGGGCGACCCGGTCTTTGTAGATCCCAATAGCGGCGATTACCACCTCGGTGCGGGCTCGGCGGCATTCGAAAGGGGCGTCTCCACCGGGGTGCCTGAAGACATCGACGGCGACCTGCGCTCCGTCGGCCTGGGGATGCAGCCCGACCTGGGCGCGGACGAGGCGCTCCCAACCCTCGCCGTCACCAAGTCCGGCCCGGCCTGGTATACCCCAGGATCGACCATTACCTACACGCTGAGCATCGCCAACACCGGGGTGGTCACGGCCCACGCGGTCACGCTCAGCGATACGATACCCAGCGGCGCGACCTTTCTCTGGGCCAGCGACTCGGGCAACGTCAAACCCGGCAGCGACGCCGTCACCTGGCTGATATACACCGTCGGTCCCAAGGGCAGCGTGATCACGCGCACCTTCGCCGTCACCGCTACCGGCGACATCGTCAACGACGATTACCTGGTCAGGTCCTACGGTACGCCCGACGTGCCGGGCACCGTGCCCATCACCACACAGCTCAATCACGCGCCGGTGGCCGACGCCGGACCGCCTCAATCGGTCGCTCCCGGCACACCGGTCACGCTGGATGGCTCTGGCAGCAGCGACCCCGACGACGATCCCCTCACGTACAGTTGGGCGCAGACGGGGGGTACGTCGGTCGCCCTGAGCAGCTCCACGGTGGTCAGCCCGACCTTTACCGCGCCTTCTACACCAGGAGAAACGCTGACCTTTTCCCTCACCATCACCGATACCTTCGGAGTCGCCCACTCCGACGTCACAACCGTCACCATCAAACACTATGTCTACCTGCCGCTCGTCGTACGCGGCCACTAGGAATCTATCCAAGGAGGGGGTGAGAGTGAACCACAAACCACGCAGAACTGCTCCCGCTTTCCTGGCGGCGCTCACCGTCCTGCTCGTGAGTGCCTGCATACCGATGGCAACGCCGCTGCCTACCGCCATCCCCATATCCATCCCCACGTCCCAGGTTACCTCGACCAACACGCCCGCCCCGACCAACACGCCCGTCCCTCCGACCGCCACGCCAACACCCAAACCGACCAGAACTCCGCGCCCCACTCGGACGCCCACGCCGACCGCCCTTCCCTCTCCCACGCTCACGCCACTGCCAGACATGTTCCATGCGGTCGTCCCCGCCGACGAGGTGTTCGGCGGCATCGAGTCGCTGCGCAGCGCGCCCGATGGCGGGCTGTGGGCGATCACCGAGCAGGGCGTTGCCCGGTTGGTAGACGGCTCCTGGAGCCTCTATCTATCCGAGTATACGGGCCAACTGGCGGGCATCGACGGTTCTGACCGCGTGTGGGTGGTCAGCGAAGATGGCAGCGAGATATCCGCCTGGGATGGTGCGCCATCCGGAGATGGCGACGCTTGGACGACCTACGGCGCCGACGCAGGCTGGACGCCGCTCGCCGAATCGTGGTACAGCTACGCGAGCGGCGGGCAGAGCGACGGGTTGGGGCGGCTGTGGTTCGGCACATCCCAGGACGTGCGCGTGTTCGATGGCGAGCGGTGGATCGTGATCCCCCCAGGGGGAATGGGCATGGGGCCGCCGATGGACGAAGGGCTAGGGGAAGAATTCAAGGTCTCTGTCCTGAGCAGCGGTGCCGTGTGGGTGATGGAATGCGACTGGGGCGGGCCCGGCCCCTTTGGCGGGCGCGGTGCACGCTGGTTCGATGGATCGTGGCATGGCGCAGACGCGCCGGTCGCCTCCGGCTGCGCGACGGTGATCGCCGAGGACGACGCCGGGCGCGTCTGGATGGGGGTGGAGGAGAGCGTGTGGCGCTACGATCCTGCCTCCAGCGCGTGGACCGAGTTTGCACCACCCGAACCGCCTATCGATGGGCGCTTTGGCTTCCTCGACCATCTGACCGTCGACCCATCCGGCGATCCATGGCCGATGATCGTGATCTGCGGCGGGGCCAGTTGCTATGGCAAAATCGCGCTCTATCACGTCCACGATGGCGTGTGGACCCAGATTGGGGACGTGGCAGAGTACGACGGTGTGCAGTGGGGGCCGATCTTTGCAGCGGACGGCACGCCGTGGGTCTTTTGGGATGACGGAAGTGTATACCGCATCGTGGAAGACACGCCCGAGTTGATGAGTTCGCTGTATGCCCGGTCTGCTGTTGTGGATGGTTCCGGGCAGGTGTGGTTCCTGGCGTGGCACAATGGCCAGGATTGGCTGTGGAGGCTTGATATCGAAACAGAGTGATCGTGAATGGTGGACAATCTAGCAAACCAGGAAGGAGCCAATCGTGAACGAGTTTACCAGCGTCCAAATGCAGCCAGGCGAAGAGATCGTCTTTGGGCCGGTCACTTCGACCAAGACGACCAGTTTCAGTGGAGGCGGTGGTCCCTCCCAGGGGAGCATCTCGCACACCGTCGGGCGCACGGTGGGGGTGACCAACCGGCGCCTGGTTATCGAAGACCTGCAAGACCCCAGAAAGGCCAAGGTCATTCCCAACGACCAGGTTCAGAAGGTCTTTATCAAGCGCAAGAAGAAAGGGGAGCGCGAGTCCATCACGATCACCAAGGTCGAAACGATGACCGGTAGCACCGTCAAGGTCGATCTGCCCGGCATCGACGCCAGCCGGGAAGCGCAGCTCGGTGAGACCTTCTCCAACGCCGAGATCAGCCAAGCCAAGGGGATGTCCACGGGCGTGATCATCGCGCTCGTTGTAGCTGGCTTGGCGGTGCTCTGTTGCCTGGCAGTGACCTTTGGTCCTATGATCGCCGGTCTTTTGTTCGCCAAGTAGGGTTCGAGTCCTCGCGGCAGTGAATCGCTGACTATGAATATCTGAAAGCTCCGTCGCTCAGCGGCGGAGCTTTTCTGTTTGCCTCCCATCGCCCCGATGGTATAATCACTTCCAACGTGGGAACCGAACGTCTGTACCGAACCGAGGGCATCGTCGTGCGGCGGCGCAACCAGGGCGAAGCCGACCGCGTGCTGACGCTGTGTACCCCGTTGGGCAAGCTCGTCGTCATCGCCAAGGGGGCGCGCAAGGTGCGCAGCCGTAAGGCGGGCCACATCGAGCTCTTCTGTCGTTCTAGTTTCGTGATTGCCCGCTCGCGCAGCTCGTGGGACATCGTCAGCCAGGCGGAGACGGTCGAGGCGCACGCCACGCTGCGCGAGGATCTCTTGCGCGGCACGCACGCCCGCTACGCCATCGAGCTGTTCGACCGCTTCTTCATCGAAGGCGAGGGCGGACAGACGGTGTTTGACCTGCTCGATCACACCCTCACCTGGCTGTGCGAGGACGACGATCTCGACTTGGTGGCCCGCTTCTACGAGCAGCACCTGCTGGGGCTGGCGGGCTTTCGCCCGGAGCTGTTCCGCTGCGTGGGTGAACATGAAGAAGGCAAAGGACACGAAATCCAGCTCCGGCCCCGTGAGGCAAATGAGGAGGCTCACGACGGCCGTGCGCCCTACGGCTTTGATCCGGAGCGCGGCGGGGTGCTGTGCCCCGATTGTTACGAGGCGCAGCATCGCCGTCCCGAGGTGGTGACCCTTTCGCCCAATGGGCTAGCGTTCCTGCAAGATTGTCAGCGCGGGCCTTACACCACGCGGCTGCGCGCGATGAGCATCTCATCCGCCCTGCACGCCGAGGTGGAGCGCGTGATGCAGCACTATATCACCTACCACCTGGAGCGCAGCGTCAACTCGGGCGCGTTCCTGCGTAAGCTAAAGCGCGAGGGTACGGTAGACCGATAGGAGGCCACATGCCATTGCTCTGGATTCCCATCATCGTACTCGCCCTGTTCGTTCTTATCTCCCTAGTTATCAGTACCGTCTTTTCGGGCATCATCCTGCACGCCCTGCGACAGCCCATCGTGATCACGCCCGAGGGATACGGGCTGGCGTATGAGGACGTCGCGTTCCAAAGCACCGATGGACTGACGCTCAAAGGGTGGTTCATCCCCGCTGAACCAACTGGTGGACGAGACAAAGTGATCATCCTCACCCACCCGTTCCCCTTCAACCGGCACGGTTTCCTGGCCAAGAACCAGGGCTGGCTGCCGCTGTTCAGGACGGACGTCGATCTGCTGCAGATCGCGCCCGCCCTGCACCAGGCCGGCTACTCGGTGCTGATGTTCGACTTTCGCAACCACGGCGAGAGCGAAGGCGGGCTGACGGGCATCGGGCTGACCGAGTACCAGGACGTGCTCGGCGCGGTCGAGTACGTCAAAGGCCGCCCATCCCTGCACGCGCCGCAGATCGGCTTTATTAGCTTTTGCATGGGGGCCGACGCGACGATCGTCGCCCTGAGCGAGGGAGGAGAATTGGTCGCGGACGCCAAGTTCCTGGTCGCCGTGCAGCCTATCTCGGTGGGCGTCTTTTTGCGCCGCTACATGAGCGACGTGTACACGCCGCTGAGCTTGTACCTGATCCCCATCGTCGACCGGTTCGCCCAGTGGCGCGGCGGGTTCGCCTTCGAGGAGATGTCTCCGCTGGCGTACGCCAAGGACGTCGAGGTGCCCACGCTCGTCATCCAGGCCCGCGAGGACCCCTGGTTCGAGGCCAGCGACGTGGAGGGAATTTACGACGCCATCGCGGGCCCCAAAGAGCTGTGGTGGATCGAGGGCGAGATGCGGCGCTTTGAGGCATACAATCACGTCTGCGCGAACCCGGAGCGGATCATTGCGTTTGCGAACACCTATTTCTCTTAACAGCGTCTTCACGAGGAGAGTGATGCCGCCCAAACACGTCGTGGCCATCAACGGGTCTCCGCGGAGAGGGAATACTCAAAAACTGGTAAAAGACATCGCGGCCTTGTTGGAGTCGCACCACGTCCGGACGACCGTGTTGAGCCTGGCCGATTACCAGATCGATGATTGCACGGGATGTGAAACCTGTGTCAGAAAGACCTCGTGGTGCATCCAAGAAGACGACGCCCAGGAGGTTTTGTCCGAAATACTGGAAGCCGACGGCGTGATACTGGCATCGCCGGTGTACGTCATGCACGTCACCGGCAAGTTGAAAAGCCTGATCGACAAGATGGCCAGTTGGGTCCATCGCCCGCCGATGGTGGGAAAACCGGCGCTGTTGGTCTCTACGACCCAGGGAGCGGGGTTGAAAAGAGTGCTGGGATATCTCGAACAGGTGGCCATTCAATGGGGTATGCACCCCACCGGCAAGATCGGACAGGGGGCCATGAACCGCGGTCCGGTATCCGAGCGTGAGGTCGGCGGCTTCATACGTCATCTGAATATGGACCGGAAGCAGTACAAGCCCAGTGTGAAACAGATCGCCCTCTACCAGGTACAAAAAACCCTGGCCCTGAAAATTGACGCCATCGACCGGGAGTACTGGGCGGCGCAGGGCTGGGACCAGAGATCCTACTACTATCCCTGTCGCATCTCGCTGGCCAAGCGTTTGATCGGCTGGGTATTTTACCAAGCTTTCGACCGCCATGTCCGGCTGATCAACCCATATTAAAGAGTTCGCGGTAAGGAGGCGACATGATTACCTGCCCCTGGTGTGGCACGAACTATGAGACGTTTCGCAATAACTGCAAGAACTGCGGCGGGCCGCTGCCACCGTCCCGCGAGGAGGCCGCCGTCCACCCACCCATCCCCGATATTCCCGAGCCGCCTCCCGCGCCCCGTGACTTTAAGAACAGCTTCCTCTGGCGCCAGCTCCTATCGGATGGATGGGCGATAGGAGCTGGGATCTTGGGGCTGATCGGCATCCCCATCCTGATTTGGCGGTATCGGCTCGCTCAACAAACACTGAACGTGCTGCGCCTGGGCGAGCCGGTGCTGGGCAGCATCGTGGACATCCACGAGAACGTCGCCGTGGAGGTCAACGGGCGCCATCCTTGGACGATCACCTACGGCTTTCAGGTGGACGGCGAGGAATACGAAGGCAAGACCACCACCCTGCGCCCCGTCGGCTTCACCCACCAGGCGGCCCAGCCGATGTACGTGCTCTACCTGCCGGATGATCCCACGCAGAACACAGTCTACCCGCCAGTGATGTGAGTATACGGCGGCGAGCCGCTCAAAAATCCGATCAGGAGGAGGTAATGAGAAAATGGACCACATATTACAATCCCTTTTGCCGACGATTTTGCTGCAGATTCCTGCTCTTCTGGTGATGCTGGTCGGCGTCATTCTGGCCCTCGTCTATTGGCGGCGAAACGCCAAGGTATCCCTGTTGGTGATAGCGGCCTTGGTGCTTTCTTTCTTCGTCAGAGTGGGCAGCGCATTGCAGAGCGTGTTGCTGCCCTTTTTGATGAACACCCGAGGGTCGGGATTTCAACGGATCGGCTGGCTGGTGAGTTGCCTGGGTATTGTTTGGTCCGTGCTAAACGCTGTGGCCCTGGGGCTGTTGCTGGGGGCGGTCTTTGGGTGGCGCAAGGGGAGCGATGCCGAGGCTGGTGAGTCAGAATAACGTCGTCGTGCAGGGACCCGTCTTGGGTCAGTCCGCCATCTGCGAGCCGATCCTGCGCGCTTTGCCCGAGTGGTTCGGGATCGAGGAGGCCACCCGCCAGTACATCCAGGATACCGACGTACTGCCCACGTTCCTCGCCCTGATCGACGGCGAGGCGGTGGGGTTCCTCACCCTCAAGCAGCACACCGCATACGCTGTCGAGATCCATGGGATGGGCGTGCGCCCGGAGATGCACCGGTGCGGCGTGGGGTAGGCCGTGGTAGATAGAGCGACAGCCCTAGATTGATGCCATAAAAACCGAGGTACACGACGAACGAGAACGGTGATATGAGAATCGAGCGCTTTCGGGTCTCTCAAGCAGATGCTGTGTCGCGCATCATCCGGCGCAATCTGATCGAGATCAACAGCAGGGACTATGCTCAAGACCGGATAGACGCGCTCGTCGCGTATTTTTCGCCCGAAAAGATGGTAGAAAACTCACAGTCGCAATGCATCTTTGTCGCGATCCAGGACGATCAGGTCGTAGGAACAGCCGGCTTGGACAATTTTGGTTCCGTGGAGAACCCGGACTATTACGCCGTCGCGGTTTTCGTGCTGCCCGAGTTGCACGGGCAAGGCATAGGCACACGGCTCATGAAGGCTGTGGAATCCGAGGCGAGGAGGTTGGGAGCGGAAAGGATAACGGTACGCGCGGCGATAACGGCGAAGGACTTTTACCTCAAGTTAGGCTACGGTTTCCGGGATGGTGCGGAGGAATTGGACGACAACAGAAACTATATCATGGAGAAAGCGTGCGTCTGACCGACGCTACATCAAATCTGAACCGCAAAGATGCAAAGGACGCAAAGATAGGATGCAAGGGACACGACAATCAACCGGTAAAACGATAGTGATCGTCTGCATTATGATTCCAATCGCGTTGCTCCATTTTCTCACCGGCAGCAATTACCGCGGACTATACCCAGAATTCGTCAACAGCTATCTGATCGACATACTGCTCCCTTTTGGCCTATACTTTTTGCTGTGTCTTGATAGGATCCCTATCAAGTCCTGGATTGTCAAGAGCATCTTGGTGTTCAGTGTCGGTGCATCCGTAGAGATCGCCCAGTTCTTTGGTGTTCCATTGCTCGGTCGCACCTTCGACCCTCTCGACTTTGTCATGTATGGTGCAGGCGTCACATTGGCGGCCATTCTCGATGCGCTCGTGTTTCCCAAAGTTTTTGGGTTCTGGAAACCCAAAGTTGGATCAACCTGATGACGTGCGATTTTCAGGCGGGTGGGACAACGCAACCGGCTTCCAGTCGGCGCTGTACCCCGCCGCGGACGATCCTACCCCTGAGCTGACCGCTCACGCGGTGGTTCAGAACTACCTGGGGGCCGGCGTCCCGGCCGAAAAGATCGTCCTGGGTGTGCCCTTCTATGGTCGCGGGTGGGCGGGCGTGCCCGCCACAGGCAACGGCCTCTACCAGCCCGCCGCTGGCCTGCTGCCGGGAACGTGGGAGCAGGGCGTTTTCGACTACAAGGACCTGGCGGCCAACTACGTCCACAAGGATGGCTTCGCTCGCTACTGGGACGACGAGGCCAAGGTTCCCTGGCTCTACGACCCATCTGCCGGGGTGTTTATCACCTGCGAGGATTCGCAGTCGGTGGGGTTCAAGGCCGACTATGTCAACGCGCAGAAGCTGGGCGGCGTGATGTTCTGGGAGTTGAGCGCCGACGACGGCGCGCTGCTGAGCACGCTGCACTGGCGGCTGCGGTATGGGCAGTGAAATCCACTACAAAACAGAGAGGAGAGACCACATGCAAATCGAAGTCGTAACCCAAGAGCCGGATTCGACTCCACGTCCCACGCCGCTTTTGTTCGTGCACGGTATGTGGCACGCAGCGTGGTGCTTGGCAGAGCACTTTATGCCCTACTTTGCACAGCACGGCTACACGTCGTACGCCCTGAGCCTGCGTGGCCACGGCAACAGCGAGGGGCGCGAGCGACTCCGTTGGACCTCGCTGGCCGAGTACATAGCCGACGTAGCCCAGGCGGTGAGCCAGATCGAAAAGCCGCCAGTGCTCGTCGGGCACTCGATGGGCGGTATGATCGTGCAAAAGTACCTCGAATCGCATCAGGTGCCGGCTGCGGTGCTGATGGGGTCTATCCCGCCCAACGGCTTACTCGGCGCCACCTTGCGTTTCATCCGCCGCCACCCACTTCTGTTCCTCAAGGCCAACCTGACGATGAGCCTGATCCACGTCGTCGGCACGCCCGCCCTGGTCCGCGAAGGCTTGTTCTCCGCCGACCTGCCCCAGGAAAAAGTGGAGTCTTACGCCGCTCGCCTACAGGACGAATCATATCGCGCTTATGTCGACGCGATGGTCCTGAACCTGCCCCGGCCCAAGCGAGTCGAGACGCCCATGCTGGTGCTGGGAGCCAGCGACGACGCGTTCTTTTCCCCTGCTGCTGTCGAAAGGACAGGCCGGGCTTACCGCACCCAGGCGGAGATCTTTTCCGGCATGGCACACAACATGATGCTGGAATCCGGGTGGCAGGCCGTGGCAGAGCGTATCCTGGGCTGGCTTGATGATAGGGGGTTATGACGACGGCGTCTGTCGCACAGGCTGTGAAACCCACCGTGATCTCGCAGAGCGCTACACATTCGCCGTATAACGCTTGACGTTTAACGCATTGCGTTATACAATCATGATCAGAAGCTTTAAGGACAAAGAAACCGAAAAGATATTCGCACGGCAGGTTTCCGGGAAATTGTCGCGCGATATCCAGAGAATTGCCCTGTGCAAACTGCGTATGCTGCACCGAGCTGTGACCTTACAGGATTTGCGCGTCCCGCCTGGCAACCGTCTGGAAAAGTTGCATGGAGACCGAGCCGGGCAGCACAGCATTCGAATCAACGACCAATGGCGTATCTGTTTCGAGTGGCGAAACGGTGACGCTTACGACGTAGAGATCACGGATTATCACTAGGAGTGTGCGTGATGGCAGAAGAAAAGATGGCACCCGTTCACCCGGGGGAAATCCTGCTCGAAGAGTTCCTGAAGCCGATGGAACTAAGCCAGAACCGACTGGCATTGAGCATTGGCGTCCCACCGCGGCGCATCAACGAGATCGTGTTGGGCAAGCGCCGGATCACGGCAGATACCGCCCTCCGGCTGGCGCGTTATTTCGATATGTCGCCCCAGTTTTGGCTAGGGCTGCAGATGGACTATGATCTCGATGTGGTCGAGGACTCTTTGTCAGAGCAGTTGAAGCAAGAGGTTAGGCCGTACGCCACGGCAGCGACATAGGCTAGGGCGCTCTCTGCCTAAGGACTGAGCATCAACGACGGCTCGCCGTTCAGCACCCGGCATTGGCGATTGAAGCTGGTTCTTTCAGGTAGTTGACCGCGATGACAAAAAACGAACATCTCGAGTCTCAGTAGATCCAATTTTCGTCACTCCGAGCGGAGCGAGGAGTCTCCCAAT